>JAUVVS010000069.1 GCA_030604545.1 Deltaproteobacteria bacterium
GCTGGAGTTTTATCTGAAAATATATATTTAAGTAGAATATGCACAAAGTGTAGTAAAGACTTATTTTTTTCATATCGTGGCGAGGGTGTTACGGGAAGGTTTGCGGCGGTTATCGGTCTTAAATAGTTTCGATTTTTATGAGGGGTTTGTGTAAACATTTAATTTTGGATTAAAGTATATGTATCAGGAGAAGGTTCAGGTTCTGTGTAACAAAAAAGCAGGTCCAATATATTATAAAATTGGCCTTAAATGTCACAAGGGATATTTAGATGCAAAACCAGGCCAGTTTATCATGCTACGCCTTGTAGACCAAACATTTCCTCTTCTTCGGCGCCCTTTTTCAATACACAAGCTGATAATTAACAAGGGAGCCATAGAAGGTATTGAGCTTCTTTACAAGGTAGTAGGGGAGTGTACTCGAAAGCTTTCCGGATTAAAAAATGGTGATGTTGTCGATATTGTTGGACCGTTAGGTAATGGTTTTATAATTCCGGACAATTTTCATCGTATATTTCTTGTTGCCGGAGGTATCGGAGTTGCCCCGATGCTTTTTTTGGCTTCTTCTCTTCAGAAAAGAAATGTTGATCCTTTAAAATGCAGGGTATTTATAGGAGGAAGGTCAAAGGCCGATCTTTTGTGTGTGGATGATTTCATTAACCTCGGAATAAAAGTTCACATTACTACAGATGATGGAAGTATAGGAGATAAGAGCTTTGTAACTCATTCTTTAGAAATTGAGGTTAATAAAAAAAAGCCGGACGTCATTTTTGCTTGCGGACCTTTGGAAATGTTAAGATGTGTTGTTAATATTGCAAAAGCGCATACCGTGCCATGTCAGGTTTCTATAGAAACAATTATGGCCTGCGGTATAGGGGCCTGTCTTGGCTGTGCTGTTGAAAGTAAAGAAACGGCAAATAAATATAAGCATGCCTGTATAGATGGACCGGTTTTCGATGCAAAAATATTGAAGCTTGAAACCGGCATTTGAGTCGTTAATTTTGAGGAACTCGTAAAAAGTCTTTTGAAGCTTATTTGTACAATTGTTTTCAAAAGGCTAAAATGTTATAAAAAGTTCAATTTTGCGTTGACTTGACCATAATCTTGTGTTAGGTGCACTTTACCTTAAAAGGGACTGAGACCTTTGAAAAACGTCTCCTTTTGCGGGAAACATTTTTCAAAAGCCTCAGGACTTGGTTTAAGTCCAAGAGGGCATTCTTTTCTATGAAAAGAGAGACTAGACGAACTTTAAAAGAACTGGCATATTACAGCAGTCTTGGTTTTTCCGTATCTCTCTCAATTGTAATTGGTCTTGCCATAGGGGTATATCTTGATAGGAAAGTTTTCAACACCACACCGTGGTTAACGCTTATTTTTCTTGGACTTGGGATTGCAGCAGGATTTCGGAATATTGCACTTGCAATAAAAAAGAGCAAGAAACTCTAACAACATATATCGTCAAATCAACATCTTAACTACTTAACGAGGTCTGAACAAGGAAGATTTTCAATTGGAAATACAACACCGGCTTATAAAATTTATTACCCTTACAAATTGGATCCTGTTTTTTATTGCAAGCATACTGGGATTTGTCATATCACCACCTGCTTTTGCCAAAGGGATTTTCTTTGGAGGGCTAATAGTTACAATCAACTTCCATATGCTGTCCAGAACACTTAAAAATGCGCTTACTCCCCCTCATCTTTCTTCATATAACGTGATTTTAGCAAAATATTATGTACGTTTTGTTGTTAGCGGGATTATTATTTTTATACTCATTGCAAAGGGTTATGTTAATCCTATAGGTCTTATTATCGGCCTTTCTATTGTAGTTGCCAGTATAATCCTTGCAACTATATTTGAACTAAAAAGACTTATTTTCAAGGAGGCAGTTTAAGGATGGAACATCCCTATCTCTTTTTTATCAAATTTTTTGAGTTGATTGGATTGGGACATTTTGCCCATTCATACCCCCATGTAGTTTATTCATGGGTTGTTATGATTTTGCTCATCGTTTTAGGAGCCATTGCAGCAAAGAGTGTTAAAATGATTCCAACTAAGGCTCAAAACGTATTTGAAGTCATTGTTTCAGGACTTGAAGAATTTATGGTCGAGGTTACGGGTGAAGAAGGACGCTGGCTATTTCCGATAGCCGCCACTGTATTTCTTTATATTTTTACCTGCAATCTGATAGGACTTGTCCCGGGGTTTTTCCCTCCAACCGCAAGCTTGAACACAACCGGTTCATGTGCGTTGACGGTGGTTGTATTTACCCACATTATCGGCATCAAATATCATGGCGTAAAATATATTAAACACTTTTTAGGACCAGTATGGTGGATGACTCCTATTATTTTTCCCATCGAAGTCATTGGTCATCTTGCACGCATTTTATCACTTTCTTTTCGACTCTTTGGTAATATAATGGGGCATGAATTGGTTTTAATGATTCTTTTCTTTCTGGCGGGTGCATTCTTTGCTCCGCTGCCGATAATGACACTTGGTATTTTTGTATCCTTAGTCCAGGCATTTGTCTTCTTTTTACTTTCGATCATGTATTTTACAAGTGCCATGGAACATGCTCATTAAATTGAAAATTGAAGATTGAAAGGGTTTGACAATATTCAATCTTCAATTGAAAAGTTTTTATGGGAAAATGGAAGAAGCCCATCAAATAAAATAAAAGGAGGTAAAGTCTAGTATGGAAGTACAAGCATTAAAATTTTTCATTGCCAGCGTTACTGCTGCCGGGTTCGGGATTGCAATTGCAGCCTTTGGTTGCGGTATTGCCCAGGGTATCGGCTTGAAGTCCGCAGTTGAAGGTATTGCCAGAAATCCCGAGGCGTCAGGCAAGGTTACGGTTACTATGTTAATTGGCCTTGCGATGATCGAATCACTGTGTATTTATGCGCTGGTCGTTGCGTTGATTCTTATCTATGCGCACCCTCAGGCATCTGCAATTGCAGCACTGTTTGCTCACTAAGAGACAGGGCTTCCATAAGCGCCAAAAACAGGGCTACTCATATAAATGGAGTAGCCCTGTTTTTTCGTGGGCTTTGTGGTGTAAATAAAAATGTTCTTTTCTGCTCAGGTTTATATCATAAGCGCTATCTTATCCGGCTTTAAGAACTTTCTTTAAAAAATATCCTGTATAAGACCCGCTGATATTTGCAATATCTTCAGGGGGGCCGCAACCTACAATATACCCGCCTTCATCACCTCCTTCGGGACCAAGATCTATGATATGATCGGCCGTTTTAATCACATCCATATTATGTTCTATTACAATAACCGTATTACCGGCATCCACGAGCCTGTTAAGTACATTGAGAAGTTTTTGTATGTCATCAACATGAAGACCGGTGGTCGGTTCATCGAGTATATAGACAGTTCTACCAGTCCCTTTTTTGCTAAGCTCCCGTGCCAGCTTGACGCGCTGGGCTTCACCGCCTGACAGTGTCGTTGCGGGTTGACCCATACGGATATACCCAATCCCCACATCAACAAGTGTTTGCAGTTTTGAC
Source organism: Deltaproteobacteria bacterium (assembly GCA_030604545.1). Lineage (GTDB taxonomy): Bacteria > Desulfobacterota > Desulfobacteria > Desulfobacterales > JAUVVS01 > JAUVVS01. The sequence continues at coordinate 3,522 of JAUVVS010000069.1, forward strand.
CTGATGTTTCCGATCCTTCCGAAAAAAGTCAGAAGCTGGTTTACCGTCATATCGAGGATATCCGCAATATTTTTACCCTTATATCTGATTTCAAGGGTTTCTCGGTTGTATCTTTTTCCATGACAAACATCACAGACAACATATACGTCGGGCAGAAAATGCATTTCAATCTTTATGATTCCATCACCTCTGCATGCCTCACATCTTCCCCCTTTTACATTAAAGCTAAACCGGCCGGGCTTGTAGCCTCTCATACGGGCTTCGGTTGTTTTTGAAAAGAGTTCCCTTATATATGTAAAAACACTGGTATAGGTACCAGCATTTGAGCGAGGAGTTCTACCTATGGGAGACTGGTCAATGTTGACAACTTTATCTATATTTTCAATTCCCAAAATCTTTGTGTGGATGCCTGCTTGTATGCGGGCATTGTAGAGGCGCTGGTGAAGGACGCGATTTAGGGTTTCCAAAACAAGAGTCGATTTTCCTGATCCGGATACACCTGTTATGCAGATAAAACAGCCGAGAGGGAAGTTTACATTAATGTTCTTGAGGTTATTTTCGGAAGCACCTTCAATAACAAGTTTATTTCCCTGGCCGTATCGTCGTTTTGATGGGACTTCAATATGTTTTCGACCGGAAAGGTATTGACCTGTCAATGAATCTCTATTTTTAAGAAGTGCTTTTGGCGTACCGGAAAAGACCACTTTCCCACCCTGCACCCCGGCGCCGGGCCCCATATCGACAACATGATCAGCAGAGAATATAGTCTCTTCATCATGCTCTACCACAAGTACCGTATTACCGAGATCTCGCATCTTTAAAAGAGTTTCAAGGAGACGATGATTATCCCTATGGTGCAGACCAATGCTTGGTTCATCAAGAACATATAGAACGCCGGTCAATTTTGATCCAATCTGTGTTGCAAGACGTATCCTTTGACTCTCACCTCCAGAGATGGTGGATGCTGATCTGCCAAGAGTAAGATAGGAAAGCCCCACATTTTCTAGAAAGATTAGCCGTTCGACAATTTCTTTGAGGATCCTTTTTGCAATGATTTTTTCTTTGCCTTTAAGTATTATTTCCCTAAAAAAGGTATGGGCTTTTGACACGGAAAGTTCAGTTACATCATAAATGGTAAGACCTTTAACCCTTACGGATCTGCTTTCTTTGTTTAATTTTGTTCCCTTGCATTCGGTACAAGGACGAAAATTCATATACTGCTTAATATCTTCCCTTGCCCAGTTCGAGTCTGTTTCTATATAGCGGCGTTCTAACTGCGGAATAATACCTTCAAAGGATTTTTCATAGGTGACACGGCGATAATTGCGCTCAAAATAGAATGTTATTTTTTCATTTCCTGATCCATGAAAAAGGACATTTTTAAAATGATCTGGAAGATCCTTATAGGGCGTATAAATGTCAACGCCATAGTGTTTTGTTAAAGCGTCCAGGAATTCAATAAAATGTACGGAATATCTATTAGCCCAAAGTGCAACGGCCCCTTCTCTTAATGAGAGTTCATGGTTCGGAATGATAAGATCAGGATCGAATTCAGTGGTTGAGCCAAGGCCATCACATTTTGGGCACGCACCCTGTGGAGAATTAAAAGAGAAGTTTGCAGGAGTAAATTTCGGATAACTGATACCACAGGTAATACATGCAGACTTTTCGCTAAAAAGAACCGGTTCCATCCCAAGAACATCCACAGTAACAAGACCGTCTGACTGGGACATAGCAAGCTCTAAAGAATCAGCGAGTCGGTTTTTCATATTTTCTTTAACAATCAAGCGATCCACAACTACATCGATGGTATGCTTTTTATTTTTAGTAAGTTTATCCACTCCTTCAATTTCCAACATTTTACCATCAACACGGACGCGAGCAAAGCCCTCCTTTTTTAGCCGTTTGAAGAGCTTTTCATGAGTTCCCTTCTGACCTGCCACGATAGGCGCCAAAATTATTATTTTGGTTCCTTTAGAAAAAGACATAACCTTATCTACTATCTGATCCAGTGTCTGGGAGGTGATAGGCCGCCCACATTTATAGCAATGGGATATGCCGATCCTTGCAAAAAGGAGACGGAGATAGTCATAAACTTCTGTTACCGTTCCAACGGTTGATCTTGGATTGTGGCTGGCTGTTTTTTGCTCTATTGCGATGGCAGGCGATAGTCCTTCGATCATGTCAACATCGGGCTTTTCCATACGCTCTAAGAATTGACGCGCATAGGTGGAAAGGGACTCGACGTATCTGCGTTGTCCCTCAGCATAAAGGGTGTCAAAAGCTAGTGTCGACTTTCCGGAGCCGGAAAGGCCTGTTATTACAACAAGTTTATTTCGAGGTATTTCAACATCGATGTTCTTCAAGTTGTGCTGCCTTGCACCTCGGATGACGATATTATTTAATTCCATATGCTGTCAAATACTCTTCTTATGGTGAACTGTTACTATTTTTGTAACACTTTAGCCCTTTGAAACCAGTTTATACAAATAAGCTTGAAAGGTGATTAAATTTTCAGCCGTGTAATTGTCTGACCTCACACTTCTTTCTTTACACTCACTTATGTGCGAGTTTTACACGGTTAAAATTTAATTATCTTTCAAGCGGCCTTGTTTTCAAACAGCCAAAATATTACCTATTTTCCAAGTTTTCATGATTATTTTTCATTTGCTTTCACAAAAAGCAAGAATTTAATAAGCGATAAAATATTTTTTTCAAACGAATTTTGTGAAATCGTCTATATTTAAAGACCTTGAGCAATTAATTAAAGTTTTTCAGATTTGCCAAAAAATTATTTTGAAAATAAAAGATAATTTAAGTTTTTCGAAGATAATCGGCGAAAACATTTTTGTTCATAACTTGTCAATAACTTCGGATATGCTTAAAATACTTAAAGAAAAATAATTTTTAAAAATATTGTATTTGGAAGCATTTGCATTTTTAAACATGAAAAATATAAATAAAATCATAGATATAGAAATTATTTGCAATTCGCAGATATACAGAATAAAAAATTGGGCATATCGGATTTGACAAAAAGGGGTTGATGATTTAAACAACGATAAAATTATTTATTTTTATAGATATTCAGGTGTAACTTTTACAAACCGTTTAATTTCTTTATTATTTGTCGATTATCTTCTTCCAAAACAACGTGTTAATCTTATCATAATTGAAAATTTAGGGGCGTTAATCCACATGAAAGCGATCTGGAAAGAGACAAAATCTGCAATTAAGGAAAAGGTTCCGGACCATTGTTTCAGGATGTGGATTGAACCCATTGAATTTATCAAAGCCAAAGAAGACAAAATAGTACTTTCCTGCCCTAACTTATTTTCCAAGAAACGGGTTTTTGAACACTATAGCGCTATGATAAAATCAGAATTAACCAGAGCTGCAGGCAGGGAATGTAAGCTTTGCATTGAGGTTTCTAAGCAAAACGGAGCTTCAAAGCCAAAACCGGTTTATAATCGTCAGCTATTACTTCCAAATTTCAATACCCGCCTATACAATGGGCGCATATTGTGTAAAGATTTTACCTTTGATCAATTTGTGGTCGGCGGAAACAATGACTTTGCATATACAGCTGCACTTTCACTTGCTTCTCGAAAGAATCCCCAGCAGAATTCTTTATTTTTATTATCAAAGACTGGAATGGGAAAAAGTCATCTTTCTCAAGCCGTAGGGCACTTTGTTTTGTCCGAACATCCTTTAGATCGTGTCTATTATATTACTGCTGAAGACTTTGCAAATGAAATGATAAATTCTTTCAGAAACAATACTATTAGTGAATTCAAGAAAAAATACAGAAATGGGTGTGATGTTTTACTCCTTGAAGATGTTCATTACTTGACCGGAAAGGAACGGACCCAGATTGAGCTAGCGTTAATCCTCGACACCCTATTTGAAGCTGGAAAGAAATTAATTTTTTCTAGCTGCTACCTACCCTCCGAAATACCCAAACTTAATGACAAATTATTATCTCGTCTTTCATGTGGCCTTATTTCTAATATAGATCCTCCAAACTTCAGGACAAGGGTTAGAATATTAGAAAAAAAAGCTGGAACTAGCGGTTATAAAATACCTAAAGAAATAACCGAATATCTGGCTTCTGAACTTTCAGATAATGTAAGGCAGCTTGAAAGTGGACTCATTGGGGTTGCTGTCAAGTCTTCCCTCTTAGGGGCGCCAATTAACCTTGACCTTGCCGAAAGTGTTGTTAAAAATATTATTCGGCAACGAAGCAATATTACGATAGATGTTATAAAAAAAATTGTATGTAAATATTATGGAATTTCCGTAAGGGATCTTGTATCACGTTCCCGAAAACAAAATATTGTTAGGCCAAGGCAGATAGCCATTTACCTTTCACGGCGGTACACTGATCAACCCCTTCAGGTTATTGGGAGAAATTTTAACCGGTATCATGCTACCGCTCTTTATGCCATTGGCGCAGTTGAACGGGGATTAAAAGAAAATGGTTCTTTGCAGAAACATGTTGATTTTTTTTGTCAAAAATTGGAATCCGGGAAATACTAAATAGCCTCTCTTTTTCTATTTCGATTTATTTTTTCCGTCATCCGCTATCCGTCATCTGTCCTCCGCCCACTGCCCTCCGTCTTCTGTCTACTTACTGTGTTTTTATAAACATCCCATCAGGAGATACCAGGTCTTCCAGAATCTCC
>JAUVVS010000157.1 GCA_030604545.1 Deltaproteobacteria bacterium
AAGTCAATATGCATATTATGTCAAGGAAAGAAGCAGATTTCATATTATGCAATATTGACAACAATATAAAGTATATTATAAACTATGTAACCGTTCAGGGGTTCAAGGTTCAGCGTTCAAAGGTTATCGATTTGACGAAAATCTCTACATTTTCACCATGATACGGTCATAGGGCATAAATCAAAATCTTTGGTTTATTTTTTAACGCGCGCAATTTTTTACTCCTAACGTTCATGAAATCCGAACTGAAACCACGGATTTCGGACCGATATCCTTTATTCTCCGGCATTGGAGCAAGATCAAGGCAGAAAACTAACCCTGAACCTCTGAACTCTGAACCTTTGAACCCCTACCAGGATGTTTATGATCATGCCGGACGCACCCGCGCTGCCATTCATGGCTTCATCAAGTATTTGCTGGTCTATGGCAAGCTCAACGAAAGAAAGGTAACCTTGAACGGTGAACTCTGAACCTGTGAACGGTTACTACCTTTTCTTTTTTTAGCGAATATAATAGGAAATTATAATGAAAATAGCCATTGCACAGATCAATCCGATAATCGGCGACTTTAAACATAATTTTGAGAAGATAAAATCTTTTCTTGATAAGGCCAAAGATCTTTCATGTGATCTGGCAATCTTTTCTGAACTTGTTATTACCGGATATCCACCCCGTGATCTTCTTGAAAGGAAAGATTTTATAAATGCAAACCTTGATTGTTTTAACAGGTTGGTGAAGTCCGTCCATGGAATAGGAGCTATTTGTGGATTTGTTGATAAAAACTCTGACGACGAAGGGAATCCTCTTTACAACTCAGCTGCCCTTTTTGAAGACGGCAAAATATTGCATAAGGTTAACAAAAGGCTTCTTCCGACATATGACGTATATGATGAAAGGAGATATTTTGAACCAGGTATTGAATGCAACGCTTAGTCGTACAAAGGACATAGGATAGGAATTGCAATTTGTGAAGATGCGTGGAACGACAAAGATATTTTTAAAAAAAGAATTTATCATTTAGATCCTGTTGACTTGTTGATAAGAGATGGTGCTGATCTTCTTATTAACATATCTGCATCTCCTTTTTATGTAGGGAAAAGAGAATTTAAGTGGAATATACTGGGTTCTATCGCCCAAAAATACGGCATCCCTTTAATATATGCAAACCAGGTTGGTGGGAATGACAGCGTTCTTTTCGATGGAATAAGCGCAGTTATTGATCAATATGGGAAAATTGTAGCCAGAGCATACGATTTTAAAGAAGACCTTATCGTGTTCAATTCTGAAGCATCTGAATCAACAGAATCTTCTAAAGGAGATATCCGTGCAATTTCAGGCTCAAATACGGAATCTATCTTGAAAGCACTCGTCATGGGCACATATGACTATGTAATTAAGTGTGGTTTTTCAAAAGCCATTGTAGGATTAAGCGGTGGGATAGATTCGGCACTGACTGCATGTATTGCGGTAATGGCTTTGGGGCGAGACAATGTTTCTGTCGTATTTATGCCGTCGCAATATACTTCCAAAGAAAATTTTGAAGATACGGAGAGACTTGCAAAAAATCTTAAAATAGAACTTTCACATATTCCAATTGACGGCATGTTCAAAGAATTTTTAAAATTTCTTTCGCCTTCCTTTAAGGAATATGAACCGGGTATCATGGAACAAAATATTCAGGCGAGAATAAGAGGTACCATACTAATGGGTCTATCCAACAAGTATGGCGCGCTTCTTCTTTCCACGGGGAATAAGTCAGAGCTTGCAGTTGGTTATTGTACCCTCTATGGTGATATGAGCGGTGGTCTGGCAATAATTTCGGATGTTCCAAAAACCGTGGTATACGACCTTGCTCACTTTATAAACATAAAAAAAGAATATATACCATCAAGGATAATCGAGAAAGCGCCTTCGGCCGAACTCAAGCCTTGTCAATTAGACCAGGATGATCTGCCGCCTTACGAAATGCTGGACCCAATATTAAAAGGTTATATTGAAGATCTTAAGGTGGTGGACGACTTAATTAAGATGGGGTTTGACAAAAATATTGTGGAGGATGTTATCTTAAGGATTGAAAAAAATGAATATAAGAGGCACCAGGCACCTCCCGGGCTTAAGGTAACATCCAGATCATTCGGTTACGGCAGAAGATATCCACTAGCCCAGAGATACACACCAGGCGCTATATAATGGCAACTTCTCAAGAAGTAATGGTCACATTTATGCGTTAACGGGATATTGAAATGTTGGGGTGATCAGTAGTCAGTGATCAGGTGATCAGGTGATCGGTGACCGATTACCGATTACTGATTACCGATTACTGATCACCGAAATAAATTGGTCCGCAGCGCTTACCATAACTTTTTGAGAAGTTACATATAATGGTTCATCAAATTAAGGGGTAAATCATATGTTTTCTTTTCTAAAAAAAATCGTCAAGGTTAATCCTATTTTAATTTCTGCCATTACTGTCTTAATCGGAATCTTTGCCTATTTAAATGAAATTCCATTTCTGGACCTCATGGAATTAAAGACCGTCGATTTAAGATTTAAATCGAGAGGAACCATTTCTCCCGGTCCTGAGGTAGTTCTGGCTGTGGCGGATGAAAAGAGCATTGATAAAGAAGGAAAGTGGATGTGGCCAAGGTCAAAATTTGCTGATCTTGTTACAAAACTTTCAGATGCCGGCGCCAAGGTTATTGCATTTGACATTGGATTTCATACGCCGGATGATAAAGGAATCGTTAAAACAATAGATAATATACAAAAAGAAGTTGAAAAGTTCGGTATTAAGAACAAACCTTTAGAATATTACCTGAAAAATTTAAAATCACAATCTGACAACGACAAACTGCTGGCCGATGCCATCCAGAACTCAAAGGCAAAGGTTGTGATTGGATATTTTTTTTATATGGATATATCTGAAGCAGTGCACATGGATGCAATGGATGAAAAGGAGATCAGTATTCATGAAAAGAATATCCAAGGGTCCAGATATAGATATATACTTTATACGTCCGAAAGCGCCCAGAATATAGAATTTACTGAAGCTATAATACCTGAGTCCACCATCATGGAGATTTCAGAAAGATCGGATTATTCCGGATTTTACAACATAATCCCCGATTCGGATGGAGTTGTGAGATGGGTGCCGGCAGTATTCAGATTCAAAGACATGCTGTATGCTCCTTTATCTTTAATGGCAGTAAGCGCCTATTTAGACAGCCAGATTTCGATAAAAGCAGCCGAATACGGGATAGAAGAACTACGAATTGGTGAGTTGGTTGTACCGACTCATGAGAAGGGAAAAATTTATATAAATCATAGGGGCCCACGAAAAACTTTTCCACACATTTCGATTACAGATATTCTCCATGATAATATTCCTCAAAATGTTCTGAAGGGAAAGATTGTAATAGTGGGTGTTACCGCCATAGGAGCATATGATATAGTAGCAACTCCTTTCGAATCTGTTTTTCCAGGTCCTGAAGTTCATGCAAATATTATAGATAGTATCCTGTCAAAGGATTTTATATTGCAACCAGCCTTGGCTAAAATATTTGATATTATGGCGATTATAATTGCAGGTATGTTTCTAGGCTTTTTACTTCCTCGTACTGGGGTTATATTAAGTGCCGTGGTCAGCGCTTCCCTATTTGCCGGATATATTTTGTTATGCCAGTATCTGTTTACGGAAAAGGGATCGATTCTTAATCTTGTTTATCCCCTCTCTGTAATGATTATAGTATATGTCGGTATTACAGCCTATGAATATCTTGTTGAGGCAAAGCAGAAACGATTTGTAAAGGATGCCTTTTCTACCTATCTTGCTCCAGCGGTGGTCAAGCAAATTATCGATTCACCCGAGAAGCTTGTTCTAGGGGGTGAAGAGCGCGTAATCACGGCATTTTTCTCAGATGTCCAGAACTTTACAAGCATTTCCGAAAAACTTACACCGCAGGAGCTTGTGGAATTACTCAATGAGTTCTTAACTGAAATGACAGATATAATTCTGGATCATGAGGGGACGGTGGATAAATTCGAGGGTGATGCAGTCATTGCACTTTTCGGAGCGCCTAATGAACTTGAAAATCATGCTGCCACAGCTTGTAAGGCTTGTATCGAAATGCAGAATAGGCTAGCTGAACTTCGAGTGGATTGGAAAGAAATAGGAAAACCGGAACTTTTTATGCGTATCGGTCTTTGTTCCGGCCCGGCAGTTGTAGGCAATATGGGATCAAAAAACCGTATGGACTACACAATGATGGGGGACACGGTCAATACGGCATCGAGATTAGAAGGCGTGAACAAGCTGTACGGGAGTTATACCCTAATCAGTGAGACTACTTATAGTTTGGCAGGTGGAAATATAATAGCAAGGGAGATAGATTCAATAAATGTTGTTGGAAAACAAGAGCCCGTCACTATTTATCAGCCTATAGGCCATCCCGAATTTAATGACAAAAAAGTACTCAAAGCAGTAGATTTTTACCATAAAGGTCTTGATACTTACAGAAAAAGAGATTGGAGTAGGGCTATTAAGTTCTTTGAAGCAACATCAAAGCTTATGCAAAATGACGGCCCTAGTAAAACGATGCTTGCACGGTGTCATGAATACAAAGTAAATCCACCGGGTAAAGACTGGAATGGGGCATTCACTATGACGACTAAATAATTTTCAGACATCGTCAAATAGTTAAGTGGTTGAGTGGTTGAGTAGGAATTTCAACCGAATAACAGCGAAGCGAATGACAATCGAATTTCTATCGAATTTCAATAATATTTTCCCTGCCATGTGTTCCTTTTTTTTAGTGTATCATTAATTAGAGCAATTGTTTTTCCCTTTTTACGGGACCATAAAGGAGCAACAAGTTCCTTTGGGTGAGGATCTCCTGTGAGCCGTTGAATTACCATCTTTTGAGGAAGAAGTTCCAGAAAATCGCACACAAGGCCTGCAAATTCTTGTTGTTCAAGACACCTGTAATTTCCTTGCCTGTATAGTGCCTCAAGCCGTGTCCCTCTGACAACATAGAGAAGGTGTAACTTGATGCCGTCTATATTCATACCGGCCAAGAGTTTTGCCGTTTCAAGCATGTGGGTTCTATCCTCATTGGGAAGGCCAAGAATGACATGGGAGCATATCTTTATACCTCTGTCTTTTGTGGCTTCTACGGCCTTTTTAAAACACTGAAAATCGTGACCCCGATTTATAATATCAAGCGTCTTATCATGGGAAGACTGTAAGCCGTATTCGATCCAGATCATATACTTTTTTGCATAATCCTTAAGCAGCTTTAAAACCGGTTCATTTATGCAATCCGGCCTCGTCCCTATTGAAAGACCAACAACGTCATCCACTGATAATGCTTCTTCATAAAGTCTTTTAAGCTTGCCAAGTTGGGCATAAGTATTGGAAAATGACTGAAAATAGGCTATAAATTTTTTAGCTTTGTATCGTTTTGAAAGCGCTTTTTTCCCTTTAATAATTTGATCTTTAATAGAGAGCCCTTCCATATAAGCACCCGTTCCAGATCCTCGCGCATTGCAATAAATACATCCTTCTGTTGAAATTGTACCGTCTCTGTTTGGACATGTAAGACCTGCATCGATAGCTATTTTCTGAACCCTGCACCCAAAAATATTTCTAAAATAAGTGTTTAAATCATTATACCTTTTATTCATGATAATTATTTCGTTGCTTGACCAATTTGTAACTCAATTATATACTGATAGATTCGTAAAAAGACGAATCCATCAAGTTCCCGCCCGCCTCGCCTGAGCTCGCGACCCGCCTGCTATCGCCATATAGCAATGGCGGGCAGGTGGCGGGCAGGTTAG
>JAUVVS010000121.1 GCA_030604545.1 Deltaproteobacteria bacterium
AAAAATTTGCCATATTAGGGCTAATGATAGTGTTAAAGATCGCAACATCTACTGCGAAGGCATTTGAACTTTCCCGGATTTTCACATTTTTACGGAAAGATAATAATTCCTGAGTATTAAAATACTTCACTCTCTAACAGAAAAAATGAGCGAGTCCTTTACACCGGACTAAGATAGGATAGTAAATCTTATACGGTTGCCTTGCGCAGGACTCGTTTATAGTGGTGTATCTGATCCCTGACATGTTTCAATTTTTTATGATCATGCGCTGCCAGTACTTCATCACGCACTTTCTTTAATTCCTTGATGCGTGATTTGATTTTTTTCTTGTTGACGCCAACAACATGATGATGAACATACATGTCGATATTCAGCGCTTTGCAAATTGCCGCAAGCAGATGCTCTTTATTTAACTGAGTATAGCCCTTCACCGCTTCGCTCTCGATCCTGGAAGCGATTTCCCTTAATTCTGCCACTGTCTTGTGTTTGAGTTCGTTAAAACCGTATTCCATCGTCAGCACCTCCTTCTAAGCAAAATGATCTTTATTTATAAAAACTTATTCATCAACATTTCTTATAATATATTCATATTCACAGGAATATCAAGGGAGATTTTTTCTGTAGTCCACCTGTCAGGTTTAATCAAATGATCTTGTCTGAGATAGAAGAATCAAATAAACCTGACAGGTGTAATCAATTAATCCTATTTTTATAGAAAGTCTGACAGCAATAAAACTAAAGGACTGTTTTTTCCGGGAACTACCATATCGTGATGTTATTAATTTAGGACTTGAAAATAGAATAATTAATGATTAAAATAGAATCATATGAATAGAAGTCCAAAAAATGGTTTTATAATTTTGTCTATAAGAAACTTGTTTCTGTATAGCGAAACCTGCTTTAAGCGTAAATGTGCATTATAAACATATATTATGTCTATTCAAGGAATTACATTGAATGCCTTGGACAAATAAACATCTTGAATGGCTAAAAGATACAGGGGAGAGGCTGACTACAGCAGATGGTAAGACCGTAGAGGTATGGGAATTCCGCCATCAGAATGATGACAAAATCTTCTCTGCTTGGGCAAAGCATTTTCGAAATCATTATTGTTATGATTGCGATATAGATTTCCTTCGGGGGCACAAGTCGCGGGCAGATTATCTCAACGATATCAAATTCCCTTCCAAGACTACGAAATTGGGACCCGGGATTAGGACCGCGGACTTTAGCGAAATTCTAGTTGCGGACTACTTACAATGGATTTGGGGATATTGGCTACCAAGAGTTCGATGGGGTTCCAAGGTTATAAGAGATGAGTCACCAAAAGGTAGTGATGTTATAGGGTTTCGGTTTTACAATCCTAAGAAAACTTCAAAAAATGACCTTCTTGCTATCTTTGAAGCAAAAACACGCTTTTCCAAAGGGTCAAGTAAATACAGACTGCAAGACGCCATCAATGACTCAGCAAAAGATCACATCCGTATCGACGAGTCGCTTAACTACATAAAACAAAAATTGTATGAACAAGGAGATAAAGACGGAGCCTTAAAAATAGAGCGTTTTCAAAGTCCTGTAGATATTCCCTACAAGGAAATATATGGTGCGGCTGCGTTATTCGACTCTAGCCTGTTTGATGATGATACTATTTTAAAAACGGACACCACAAAGATACCGAGATTAAAAAAGAGTGACGACACATATCCTCATCCCAATAGGGACAATTTGGTTCTAATCGTAATTCTGGGAGACAATATGATGAACCTCGTCCACGAACTCTACAGAAGAGCAGCGGATGAGGCCTGAAAGAAGATCACAACTGCTCTTAGCCGTTACTCGCTCAAAGGCCAAAATGTTCGAGTATGGTGTGCCTGAAGAGCATCACATCAAGATTCCGCAGGACCCAGCAAGGCTCCTTACTTTGGCAATAGGCTTGCTTGGCGATCTTGCGGCAAGAACAAATTCCGAGGATGTCGAAGAAAGCTATCTAAATGAGCTACGCAAAAACCTTCAATTCTCGGCACGCTTTTTTGATGCCTATTTGCAGTCTCGTCTAAAAGAGGAGCTTGATCCCTATATATTACTATTGGGGGCTGCATCCTACTATCTGTGCGATTTGCCCGGTAGCTCGCTTGTTCTGGCAAAGCGTCTCGGTAAAGATCGTCCGGATCTGGATTGCTTGGGTTTGGAAGACTTGTTGCTCTGGTTACTAAAGACGGATTTACCCACATATTTTGAAGGATCAGAAGGTAAATATGGAGAATATATCTATGGGATTTCACAAGGGATTATTCGTTTCTTTGAAAACGGAAGCGGCCAGAGCAATCTTTTCGAGAACGCTTCACGCCTTCGAAAAACTGCTTACGATAATGGCACTCCGCGCCAATTGCTTTTTGCGGATGTCATTTGCGCTGTAGTAAAGAAACGGTTTGAGAATTCCACTTGGTACTGTTTGCCCCAATACTCCGGCCTTTCCACTGATCAATGGTTACATGCATTGCAAAAAGATACCTTCATCCGCGAGTTATGGCCAGCCCAACATCTTCTTGGGGAACATGATGTTTTCCGAGGCAGATCGGCGATTGTGCAAATGCCGACAAGTGCGGGAAAAACAAAAGCAACTGAAATTATCATACGTAGCGCTTTTCTGGCTAACCGAGCGTCCCTTGCCATAATCGTGGCCCCTTTCAGAGCTTTGTGCCACGAAATCAGAAACAGCTTTGTTGAAGCTTTCCACAACGAATCTGTGAATATTGATGAACTTTCAGACGTGCTCCATGAGGACTTTGAAATCGCAGAATTACTTGTAATAAAGCAGGTTCTTGTAGTCACGCCGTAAAAAATTATCTATGTGCTCCGACACGCTCCTGAATTGGCAGAAAACATTGGGCTACTGATCTATGACGAGGGTCACCAATTTGACAGTGGAACAAGAGGGATTACCTATGAGCTTCTCCTTACATCATTGAAGGCAATGGTTCCGGGAGAAGTCCAAACAATTCTAATTTCGGCCGTAATCAGCAATGCAGAGTCTGTTGGCACCTGGCTGAATGGGGAGGATTCCGAAGTCGTATCCGGCACCAATCTATCGCCAACATACCGGACCGTTGCATTTACGAGTTGGCTGGATCAACTTGGGCGACTCGAGTTTGTAACTCAAGATAATCCCGACAATAGGGAATTCTTTGTTCCCAGGCTTATCGAACAACATCAACTCCAGTTAAGGGGAAAAGAACGGAAACAACGATTATTTCCAGAAAAAACTGACGGACAAGCTATTGCGCTATTTTTAGGGCTAAAACTCGCGGGGAATGGAAGCGTGGCTATTTTCTGTGGGAGAAAAGCTACTGCATCAAGCCTATGTGAGAAAGTCGTCGACGCATACGACAGAGGCATAAGCTTTACAAAGCCTGTCGAATATTCTGATCAAGCAGAAGTGGAACGGCTCTATTTCCTGTATGCAAGTAACCTAGGAGCAGAGGCCATACTAACCCAAAGCGCAGCTTTAGGGATATTTACTCACCACGGCAATATACCTCAGGGCATTCGTCTTGCTATTGAGCATGCAATAAAGAAAGGGCTTGCAACATTTGTTATCTGCACGTCCACCTTGGCTCAAGGGGTGAATCTTCCGATTCGGTATCTTATTGTAACCAGCGTCTATCAAGGAACTGAATGCATTAAAGTTCGCGATTTTCATAATCTGATAGGACGTGCCGGTCGGGCCGGAATGCATACTGAGGGAAGCCTTCTGTTTACAGACCACACTATCTATGACAAACGAAATGTCCATAATAACAAGTGGCGATGGACGCAGGTTAAAGGACTTTTAGACCCCAGCAACTTAGAGCCATGTGCAAGCACTCTCTTGTCACTTTTTGAGCCGTTATACAGTGATAATCGAAGATACAAAATAAGTATGGAACCTTTGGAATTTGTTAAGGCTTACATTGATGGAGTAGATGAAACGAAATCATATTACAGCAAAATTGCTTCTGATAATTTGGACAAAGGTTTTACTATAGATGGAATTGAGAAACAGATTGCTTGGAGAATGAACATTATTTCGTCCATTGAAAGCTATCTGATGTCGCATTGGGACGAAACTGGTGTTGGGCTTCAAGAGGGAGATATCAATGAATTGGCAAAAGGAACACTAGCATTTTTCCTAGCGGATGATGAACAACGGGGCCAAATTGTAGAGCTCTTTAACTTGCTCGCTCAGAATATAGAGCAGAATGTTTCTGAGGCGTCGCTAAGAAAGATATTTGGAAAAACTCTATATGGTGTTCGGACATCAATTGAAATTGAAGAATGGGTAGCTGAACATGTTGACGACCTTATTGCATGCACAGACCATGAAGAAATTATTGTAGCATCATGGCCAATTATTGAGAAAAATATCCAGAACAGAACATTCAAAAAATGCGACCCTCCTGAAATACTAAGAGATGTTGTTGTGGAATGGATTCGCGGGAAACCATTCCACGAACTATTTGCGATTCTTTCTAGCGCCAATGCGAGGATTATAGCCAAGACACAGCGACGACGGTTTAAGCTGGATCACATTATCGATATATGTGAAAACGCCTTCGCATATGACGGTACACTTGTTCTTGGCGCTATTGCTGAGATCATCGAACTTATTCGCCCAGAAAATACTGGCGACCTCATTAGTAAACTGCAAGAGCTTCAAAAAAGACTGAAATATGGATTGCCGTCTTCTTCAGCCATCACTCTTTACGAACTAGGATTTGCAGACCGTGTTATTGCTATTGATATAAGTTTGTTTTTTGAAGGAGATTCGCCAAACAAATATGCGATAATCCGGGGAATAAAGGAAAATGAACATGAAATTAGAAGAATAATTGATAAGTACCCAGCATATTTCCAAATGATACTATATGATATTTTGACATAATGAATCTTTTACATCTGATCGTGTAGCGTCAGAGTGCAAGCAGGGGTTGAAACGAATCATTGCGCCTGATATTTTTCCGCTCCGTTACAAAATGCAGGTGAACTCAGGAATTATATGAATCTTTATACCCAGCTTCAACAATATCATGAATCTTCACCGACAGCTTCCGATTCTGCTCCAGCCAATCCTCCTGTGGTTCTTCAAATACGGACGGATGGATCTGCATCGTCACATCAAATTTCCGCAACCTCAGCACATTCCAGAAATGATCTAAAAACGTCATACCGCCGTACCAGCAGACCAGGTCGCGATTCAGCTCCGAAAATGGTTCCCCATTGATCCGGGCATACCTGATCGTTACCGGCAGGATCGGCGCCCCGGCGCGCACCGGGCAGGAAAAAGTGATCTTCTTAAACGGCAAAACTCCAGCGCCATTCGAAGTTGTCCCTTCCGAAAAAATGATGACATCAAAACCTTTTTTTAGATAGTTAATGATCTCTTTGACATAAGGTGGTTCTTTTGCGCCGGTAATGGACCTATCGACAAATATCGAACCGCGCAGCCAGGCAATCGTTCCGAGCAGCGGCCAGTATTTCACATCATGCCGCGCCACAAAAAGCAGTGGGAAATGCGAACCCACGATCAGAATATCGAGATAGCTCAAATGATTGGAAACGACACAATAATTCGGTCCCCGTTCTACATTATCCACACCGGAAATTGTAATCTTTATTCCCAATAATTTTGCAAATAATGTTCCCCAGAACGGACCAAAAAAGGTCGAAACCCGGCGACAGACTTTTTTCCCAAAGGGAATAAACAGAATAAGAATTATCAACTCGAACATGAGCAATCCAATGCATGCAATAACAAATGTCAGTAACCGGATAATCGCTCTTAATGTTCCAATCAAAATATCTACCCTTGTTGATTTGTTAATTTATAGGTAAAGATTAAATAAAGAAACATCAGGTCATATTGAATGAAAGATTTGGATAACGTTTAAAATAATATTGCCCTTTGTGACATCTTAGAAGATAATCGAATTGTTCTTTATTGGGATTATTTCTAATTAAAAACGCTTCGGTTATAGATTTAAACCCGTATTTTTCTATAAGTCTATTCACAAACGAAAGACTAATTGCATCAGACTCAATAAAATCAAAGATGATATCTTTTTCATTCTCTGTAACATTTTCACCTTTTTTTTGCAGCCCATTTTGGAGTGTATAAAAATCTGGAAATACTTCCAGTCCTTCCTCGGGATTGAAAAAAACGCCGACTCCATTTTCATTTTCTAATAAATCTGTAGGGAAAGAAAAGTTAGAACAGGGGTTTTTCAGTTTACTCTTTTTCATTATTTTTTCAACTGTTTTCTTAGGGGCGGCTTTAAATTCCTGTTTTGACTGATTTTGAAGCGCCGCCGCCATTGCATATCCATCCGGGAATACAACTAAATCATCTCCGTGGAAATCGATGAAATTTTGGTGGTGAGTTTTAATGCTTTTACGTGCCCTTTCAGCAAATTCATCGTGATATCTATATACGACTTTTCCTAAATCTTTAATAAATGATATTTTCATTTCTTGTAAATCTTTATCAGGATGTGGTTATATTTATACTGGACCCCGGACCAGTACCATTCTTTATTCCAGGGAACCAGACT
>JAUVVS010000016.1 GCA_030604545.1 Deltaproteobacteria bacterium
CTAAAGACCTCCGTATTTGTTATTTGTTATTTGTTATTCGTTATTCAATTTCAGACATCGTCAAATAGTTGAGTGGTTAAGTGGTTGCCACTCAACCAATCGACGGCTTAACGAAGTCTGGATTTACTATTAGAGACCTTTGCAAAACGCCCCCTTTTGCCCAATTTCTGCGTTAGGCTCAAATTTCAATCCTCAAAATACTCAATGTATTCCTGTGGTTAAAATTTTCGCCTGCCTTGAACTTGAACAAAATTGAGCATTTTTCAAAGGTCTCTATTAACAAATAACGAATAACTATATCAATTTTTTACCCTTTAAGCGCCTCGGCGCCTCCGACAATATCCATCAATTCTGCAGTAATTGCAGCTTGGCGAGCCTTGTTATAGACCAGTGTTAGGTTTTCCAGCATATCGTTGCAAGCATTTGTCGCATTGTCCATAGCGCTCATACGCGCCGCATGCTCGCTGGTTGATGTTTCCAACAACGCGCTGTAGATCTGCACATAAACATTTCTTGGAAGCATTTCCCTAAGCAGTTCCTCAGACGACGGTTCACAGATGTACTCTGCCAGATAGGGGGTCTCTTCCTTTTCTAATCCGGTTTCTTCCGTTTCAATGGGCGGTATTGGAAGTAGTTTTTTTACAACCGGGCTCTGTCTGGCTATGCTGACAAATTCCGAGTAAATAACATAAACCTCATCAAAGATTCCTTCGAGGAAACCTTCAATCAAAATCCGGCCTGCAGTAGATGCAATACTGAAATCAAATTTGCCCCCAACAATTCCAATGTATTCATTGACGATCGGTATTTTAGCTTTACGAGCCCAATTGCGTCCTTTTTTTCCAAAATTGGTAAAAGAAATTTCAATGTTTTGCTCTTTTTTTTCGTTAAAAAGGGATTTGCCGGTTGAAATCAAATTTGCATTGAAACCACCGCACAGCCCTCGATCTGAAGTGCATAAAAGAATATTAACGCTCTTGACTTCATCATGGGGCATCAGCAAGGAACTCGCTTCCTCTCCAGCCTTTTCTGCAAGACTGCCAAGGACTTCTGCAAATTTACCTGCATAGGGGCGAAACGCGCCCATGGCAGCCTGTGCGCCACGAAGCCTCGAAGCAGCTACCATATTCATGGCCTTTGTGATCTGTTTCGTTTTTTTAACGGCATCGATTTTGTTCAGGACATCCTTTAATGTCGGCATACAATTTGGTCCTTATATTTAAAGCCATTTGTTGCTGGCTATCTGTTACGCTTAACAATTAACTATTTGATTGTATCTTTGAATTCCTCGTCATAGGCAGCTAATGCATCAGCCATGATATTATCCAGATCGTCTTCAATTTCCTCCTTCTCTTCAAGCTCAGAGAAAATCTGAGGGTAATTGTTTTCGATAAACGGGTAAAGGCCGGCTTCATATTTTGCAAGAACATCCAAAGGATAACCATCCAGGAATCCTCTTGTTCCAGCATAAAGGATTAGCACCTGCTTTGACATCGGTAAAGGCTTATACTGTGGTTGCTTAAGAAGCTCGACAAGCCTTGCTCCGCGTGTCAGCTGCTTTTGGGTTGCCACATCCAGATCACTTCCGAAAGCAGCAAACGCCTCCAGTTCGCGATACTGAGCCAGATCGAGTCGCAGGCTTCCTGCTACCTGTTTCATGGCTTTCACCTGGGCGGCCCCGCCGACCCGTGATACGGAAAGCCCGACATTAATTGCTGGCCTTACACCTGAAAAGAATAATCCAGGTTCAAGATAGATCTGTCCATCGGTAATGGAGATAACATTGGTCGGAATATAGGCGGAAACGTCACCAGCCTGGGTTTCGATGATTGGAAGAGCAGTCAGAGATCCAGCACCCAGTTCATCATTGAGTTTGGCAGCCCGCTCAAGAAGGCGTGAGTGGTTGTAGAAAATATCTCCGGGAAATGCCTCACGACCTGGGGGACGTCGCAAAAGAAGCGAAACCTGGCGGTAGGCCGCAGCTTGTTTTGAGAGGTCGTCATATATAATCAGAGCATGTTGTTTATTGTCACGAAAATATTCACCCATGGCGCATCCTGAATATGGAGCGATAAACTGCAAGGTAGCAGGATCGCTGGCACATGCCGATATAATGGTTGTATATTCCATGGCTCCGTATTTTTCAAGGACGGCAGCAACCTGGGCAACCGTCGATTTCTTCTGACCGCAGGCCACGTAAATACAATAAATATCCGTGTCCTTCTGGGCAATAATGGCATCAACAGCTAATGCTGTTTTTCCGATCTGGCGATCACCGATGATGAGCTCACGCTGACCACGTCCAACCGGTGTCATAGAATCGATCGCTTTAAGGCCTGTGTAACATGGTTCATGCACACTTTTTCTGTCAATAACACCAGGCGCGACCATTTCCACTCTGCGGAATTCCTCTGCATCAATAGGGCCCTTGCCATCCAGGGGCTCACCAACCGCGGAAATTACGCGTCCCACAACGGCTTCCCCAACCGGAACTTGTGCAATGCGGCCGGTGCGTTTGACAATATCCCTTTCCTTAATGTGAATGTCTTCGCCCATAATAGCAACACCGACATTGTCCTCTTCAAGGTTCAGCACAAGGCCAATGATGCCTCCTGGAAATTCAACCAGCTCCAGTGCCATGACCTTTTCAAGCCCGTACACCCTGGCAATACCGTCACCTACAGACAAAACAATCCCTGTCTCGCTCAGCTCAACTTTTTTGTCATAATCGGTAATCTGTTCCTTAATGATTTGACTTATTTCTTCGGCTCTCAATTCCATTAGATACCCTCACTCCTTTTTAA
Organism: Deltaproteobacteria bacterium; assembly: GCA_030604545.1. Lineage (GTDB taxonomy): Bacteria > Desulfobacterota > Desulfobacteria > Desulfobacterales > JAUVVS01 > JAUVVS01. Next base: position 2,805 of record JAUVVS010000016.1, read on the forward strand.
AGATTCTCTCATATTGATTAATTGTGTTTTGATACTCCCATCCAACACAAGATCTCCTATTCTTGTAATGATCCCCCCAATAAGACTGGAATCTTGTTCAATTTCAAGAATAACATCCTTCCCGACTTTTTTCGATAGTGTAGCTCGAATTTTATCAACGGTATCGGGTGACAGCTCAACAGCCGAAATTAGATCGGCACGCACAATGCCTTTTAGGTCATCGGCCAGTTTTTGATAAAAATCATTGATGCTTCCTAAAAACCCGATCCGGCCTTTGTCAAACAATAAAATGAGGAATGATGACATGACTTTCGAGAGGTTCAGTTTCTCAATAATCGTCAGCAACACCTTTTTGCGATCTGATGCATTATAAAGTGGGTTTGTAATCGCATGTTCAAGCGATTTTTCCCTTTCGACCAAACTGGAAATACCCATAAGCTCTTCTCTGTAAGTTTCAGCCTGAGCGTCCTCTTTGCCAATAAGTAGAAGCGCTTTGGCATATCGCCGTGCTATTGCAAGATTCTTCACTATGCCACCACCTTCTCCAAATATTCATCAATTTGTTTCTTCTGGTCTTCTACCGTAATTTTATTTTTAATAATCTCTTCAGCCTTTAGAAGCGACTTTTCAAGGATATCCTCCTGTAACTCAAATTTGGCTCGTTTGAACTCATGTTCAATGTTCCGCTTTGCCTGCTCCTCAAGCTTTTGTGCCGCTGATTTTGCCTCTTTAAGAATTCTCGCCTTGGCTTCATTGCCTTGCTTTATATAACTTTGAACGATTTTCCCGGCCTCCTGATCTAAAAGCGACAGCTTTTCATTGTATTCAGCCAACTCTTTCTCGGCATCTTTTTTTCTTTCTTCCAGCTCTTCCAATTGACCCTTTATCCCTTTAATACGCGCTCCAAGCGCCTGGGATGCCGGTTTGCGTAAAAGAAAAAAGAGTGCAAGAGCCAAGACAACAAAATTCATAACACGATATGTATCCGTAGCGCCCCATCCTTTTGCCTCTGTCTCTCCATGTCCTTCTTCTGATGAGCCTATTGTAATTCCACTAAAGCTTAATATTAGCACCATCACAACACATATCATGAGCAACCTGATCGTAATTAATTTGCTTTTTGTGCTAATGCCGGAAATATTCATTAAACAGCCCTCCCCAAAATTTTTTGAGCAATAGCATCTGCAAATGTGTCAATTTCCTGTTGCAAAGATTTCCGGGCACTCTCGGCATCCTCTGCAATTTTTACTCGAACATTTGCAATATCAGCCTGTGCCTTTTCATTAATTTTTTCTATTATCTTCCTTTCTTCCTCTGAGGCAACCTGCAACAAACTTTCTTTTTCCTTTAATCCCTTTGCCTTCGCCTCCTTAATGCCCAAAGAAAAAGCCTCATCTTTCTCCTCTACATCCCTTCTGGAGGCCTCAATGCTCTGCTCAAAATCTGCAACTCTTTCCTTTCTTTGAAGCAGTACGTTTCGGATCGGCTTATACAAAATAATGTTTAAAGCCCATATCAGAAATATGAAATTAACGATCTGTATGATAATCGATCCATCAATGCTTATCATTACATATCCTCCCCTATCAAGGCTACGCCATATGAGACCTTTACTAATATGGTTATGTTGCAACATATTAAAATATAGACGCAATAGACGCAGCGGTCTATAACACCAGATAAAATAAATTGTCAAAGGTTTTTTTTATTTCTCTATAATATCCTCTTTTGCCGAAATTTCTTTTGGCTTATCATCTCCCTTGCTTGATGAAATTGTTTTTGCTTTCATGGCGCAATTTCCGTTGAATATAACCCCTGTCTCAATCGATATAACCGGAGCCTGAATTTCGCCCACAACAAGACTCGGTGGATAAATCTCAATCTTATCCCTTGCATCAATAATACCATTTATCTCACCCATAATTATTGCAACATCAACAATAATTTCTGCGTTGATAACGGCAGTTTCACCCACAATAACAGTCCCACCATTACTGAATATCTTTCCTTTTACTTTCCCATCTATCCTTATTGTACCCTGAAACTCAATTTTTCCTTCAACACTAGTTTCGGATCCCAGAAAAGTAGTTATCGAGCCGGCCGTCTTTCCTTTTTTCATACCACCTCCTGAAATATAAGCCCAAAGCTATAAACCGGTTGTATTAACCGTTTTACTATGCTAAAAAGTTAATCCGCCGCGGCGGAAAACAAGCTTCAAATGTTGTTAAATTTAAACCAGCATCATTCAATCATGAACCGCCTCATACTCACATTCATTAATAAACCGATACAAAGCATCATTGAAACAATTGATGATCCCCCATAACTAATAAACGGCAATGGGATACCTACAACCGGTATAATACCCATTGCCATCCCAATATTGATAAAAACCTGCCATGATATCATTGCTGTGATACCAACCGAAAGGATCGTACCAAATGGTTCTCGACATTTTAAAGCAACATTCAAACCAGATATGATAAGCAGGAAAAAAACAAGAAGGACGACTGAAGAGCCGACAAAACCCCACTCTTCTGCAAGAACTGAAAATATGAAATCGGTATGATGTTCAGGCAGAAAAGAAAGTGCATTCTGAGTTCCTTTTAAAAACCCCTTGCCTGAAATCATGCCTGAGCCTATGGCAATTTTGGATTGTATAATATGATAACCGGCACCAAGAGGATCGCGATCCGGATTTAAAAAGGTCAAAATTCGTTGTTTTTGATATCCCTTTAAAAAAAACCATATTAATGGAACCGATATCGCACATGAAGCTATTGAATATATTAACGAGCGTCTTTCAATTTTTGCAAAAACCGTCATCGAACCAGCTATTAAAATGATCAACATGGCTGTTCCTAAATCTGGTTGCTTTACAACCAAAATAAATGGGATTGCCGTAAATAACAAGGGGCTAAAAAGTTCACGCAATGAAAAACCCCTGGTACTTCCACGCATTGAATAGTATCGTGATAGAATAATAATTACAGCAATCTTGACCAGCTCCGACGGTTGAATTGAAAAAGGACCTAGTATTAACCAGCGTTTTGATCCTCCTATATGTTTTCCAAAGAATATAACACAAATCAAAAGGGTAATGCATATCACATAAATTGCGTGAGCCCATCGGTCCAATATTTTATAATTAAATAAAAAAGCAATAACCATTGCGGCCAATCCCACGCAATACCAGACCAACTGCTTAATATAAATTATTTTTTGTGGAGTTGATATACCTGCCATTGCGGCGCTGTATAATGCAATAAGCCCCAAGGCTCCAAGTAGAAGTGTAAGTCCTAATAAGCCCCAGTCAAAGTTTGTTATCAGCCGCCTATCGAACATAAATATTAGATCCTTGCAGGTCTGTGGCTCCCCTCTGAGCTTTTAACCGATTGCCCGGTTTATCATTCGACAAATACTTCTTTATCAATTCTTTTGCAATTGGAGCGGCCGCACTTGAACCGTGTTCTCCATGTTCTACAATTACAGTGACGGCTATTTGAGGATCATCAGATGGTGCATAAGCCGTAAACCACGCATGGGGCTTTAGATGATATTCCCTTTCCTCTTCGGAATCAGTTTCACTAATATCGCTGCTAACCACCTGAGCCGTTCCCGTTTTACCACTAATTTCGATTCCGGCAACCCTTGCGCTCCGTGCGGTCCCTTTTCTAGTGTTTACCACCTCCCATAGCCCTCTTTTAACAATCTCTATTGTTGAGCTACTAGCAGGGAGTTTGCCAATGGCCTGACTTTCGCTTTTAAAGAGAACCTTATCTTCATCAGTTTTGATTGTTTGTAATATCACTGGCTTATATATTATACCACCATTAGCGACTGCTGAAGTCAAAACCAGCATCTGCAATGGTGTAACAAGGTTATAACTCTGTCCGATGGCCACAGAAAGGGTTTCGCCTCCCTGCCATGCAATCCCTGTACGTTTTTTTTTCCAGGCTGCAGTCGGAACCAGACCTTTTGATTCTTGATCAAGGTTTATACCGGTAGTTGAACCTAACCCACATCCTTTAGCATACCATGCAAGTCGATCTATACCCACCTTTTGTCCAACCTGATAAAAAAACACATCACATGATTCAGCTAATGCTTTCACAACTTTAACAGAACCGTGCCCACCTTTTTTCCAACACCGAAAAACACGATCTCCTAATCTATAATGTCCAGGGCAGTAAAATGTGGTTTTCTCATCGATAATCCCTTCTTCCAATCCTGCAATGGCTGTGACAATCTTGTATACCGACGCCGGAGGATACTCGGCCTGGACAGCCTTGTTTTCCATTGGACGTAAAGGATTGTTAACAAGAGAATTCCATTCTTCATGGGACAAACCGGAAACAAAAATATTCTGATCAAATGAGGGGCTGCTTGCCATGGCAAGAATACGCCCGGTTGTTGGTTCCATGGCAACTGCAGCACCTGCTACACCATTTAATAGTGCTTCTGCCTTTTTCTGTAGTTCTAAATCGATGGTCAAAAAAATGTTATGCCCCGGTTGAGCATGAACTGTTTGCAATATTCTTACAACCCGGCCGGTGACATTTACTTCAACCTGCCGTCCTCCATGTTTTCCTTTTAAAAACTGCTCATAAACCTTTTCAACACCAAACTTTCCAATAAAATCACCGCTACTGTATCCTAAATATCTTTTGGATTTAAGTTCATTAACATTAATTTCACCTAAATATCCGATAAGATGTGCAGCGATATGCTTATTTACGTAATGTCTCCGAGGTTTAACATTAATTTCAACACCTGGAAGATCGAATTTATGAACCTCAATGGCGCCTAAAGTATCTCGCCCGATATCCTGTTTCAACATAACCGGCCTATAAAATGAAACACCATTATTTTTTTCAATCTTTGACATAAGATCTTTTTCAGGAACTTTAACATATCTGGATAATTTTTCAATTGTATGAGCAATCGGTTTGGCATCTTTTACTATTATGCTCAAATCAAAGGAAGGACGATTATCTACCAATAGTTTTCCCTTGCGATCAAAAATCAAACCCCTGGGGGCCTCGGTATTTTGTAGCCGTATACTATTGTTCTCAGAAAGTTGTCTGAACTCATCTCCCTTAATCACCTGGAGGTAAAACAGACGTGCAAAAAGAAGAACAAAAGCAGTCATAATACAAAACATGACGCCGGCAAGGCGATGTTTGTACCATTCACTGTCTACAGTCTTTAAATACTTGATCAAAACTCCCCTCAATAAATTGGTTAAATGTTATAGTTATAGTTATTCGAATAACAAATAACTTTACTATCAGTTATGTCAATTGCTTTCCACAAACAGTTCCTTAAACCATTTATCCCATCTTCTATGAGCATAATTTAAAATTATTAAAAAAATTGGTCCAGTGAATAATGCCCACAAAATCTGCCATGAAACAGTTTTTATTATGGTTTTAGAAAACTGTGTCGTCGGTCCTAAAATAGCTACAATTCCAATAAATATGCAATTCTCTACTAACACGCCAATTGCAACAATAAACAGGAAAAGGGTGCTATTTTTTACTTGGAAATATTTTGTAAGCCACCTCACTCCGATGAATAGCCAAAAATAAGTCGTCATATACAATCCGAAAAGCCCGCCTGATAGGCTGTCCATTACAAATCCGATAAAGAGTATAACAAATATGCTTTCACGGGCAGGACGGAAAAGGCCGAGATAAATAATAAATGGAGCCAATAAATCATAAAACCTAATAGATGAAGGGAGATATGGAACAATTGATGTCTGCAAGATTACAAAAAAAAGGCAAGTTATTATATAAAAGCAATACGTCATTACTTCTTCACATGCTCATTCTTTAAAGGATTTAATAAAACTAAAACCTCTTCAAGTTTTTCAAAATCGATAAAGGGTGCAACCGTAACATCCTGAAAGATCCCCGAACTGGGCTTTACAACTTCTGAAACGTAACCTATAAGTAATCCTTTTGGGAAAACACCATCCAATCCAGATGAAACGATAGTATCACCTACTCTGACATCGTGCTTTCGCAAAACATATTTAAATAGATATCGATCAGTAGAATCACCTTTGATCACTCCTCGAGCCCTTGTTCTTTGAACCAGAGCATCCACTGCACTGTTTTGATCTATTATCAGCAATACCTTGGAATAATTGTTTAAAACTTCAGTAACCTGCCCTGCAATACCTTCCGGAATCACCACCGGTTGCCCTTTTTCAACACCATCAGATTTGCCTTTGTCTATGAGTATTGCTTGATACCAGGGAGAAGGATCCTTGCCAACTATTTCAGCAGGAAGAACTTGATGGTCTATGGTTTTCTTAAAGTTTAATAATTTACGGAGCCGATAGTTGGTTAGTTCTATTTCGTTCCGCTTTTCATTCTCTCCAATGGCATAACTTAGCGCTTTTTTTAAATTTTCATTCTCTTTTGCTACTGAAATTAAAAAGAAATATTGGCTCCATACATTTTTTACAAAACGGATCGAATGGGTAACGGTATTTTGGAAAGGAGCAATAATATAAATAGCTATTCGTCCAATTCCATAAGGTAGGTCACCGTGTCTTTTATTAATAGAAAGGACTATGATGTTGATGGCGATCAGCAGGATCACACCAACAATCACCACCATCTTTTTCGAGAACATGTAATTAAATTATAACTTGTTTAAGGATTTCAATGTTGTCTAGAATTTTGCCGGAACCAATGACCACTGTTGATAACGGGTCCTCTGTTACTGTTATCGGAAGACCGGTTTCCTCCTTTAAAAGCTTGTCCAGATTTTTTAACAGAGCACCACCCCCTGCTAATACAATGCCTCTATCAACAATATCTGCTGCCAGCTCAGGAGGGGTCTGTTCCAGAGCCATTTTTATTATTTCCACTAAGGCATCTATCTGCTCGGAAATTGACACTCTTATTTCTTCTGAATCAATGGATAGAATCTTGGGAATTCCCGATACAAGGTCTCTGCCTTTAACTTCTATTGTTTCCAGATTTTGTGGGTCAGGGTATGCATTTCCAATTGTTGTCTTGATAAATTCAGCTGTCCTTTCACCGATCAAAAGATTATATTTTCTCTTTATATACTGGATAATAGCAGCATCCATTTTATCACCTGCAATCCTGATAGACCTGCTGTAAACAATTCCTGCCAGAGATATCACCGCCACCTCGGTTGTTCCGCCGCCTATATCAACAACCATATTACATGTTGGTTCGGTAATCGGCAGGTCGGCTCCAATTGCCGCAGCCATGGGTTCTTCAACTAGAAACACTTCTCGGGCTCCTGCGGATTCGGCGGATTCTCTAACGGCACGCTTTTCAACCTGAGTAATTCCAGACGGCACGGCAATAATAATTCTTGGCCTTATAAACGTCCGCCTATTATGCACCTTTTGAATAAAATGGCGCAGCATTGCTTCAGTAACCTCAAAATCAGCAATAACCCCGTCACGCAAAGGACGAATTGCCACTATATTTCCGGGTGTTCTTCCTAACATATTCTTCGCCTCGGTTCCAACCGCCAGAATACGATTTTTCAGCCGGTTGTCAGTATGAACCGCAACAACCGAAGGTTCATTTAAAACAATGCCACTGCCTTTAACATAAACAAGAGTATTGGCAGTACCCAGGTCGATAGCAAGATCAGTCGAAAATATTCCTAGAAAAGAATCAAATAAATTCATAGCTCCTCGTTTTCGCCCTAAAAGGGCGGATGTCTATTAGTTTACAAAACCTTTGAAAAATGTCCCCTTTTCCCTTGGGTTGCATGTATAAAGCCAAAATAGGTTTGGAATCGATTACAAATTTTGTAATATTTTAGCTTTCCGAAAATAGTGACGCCTCAGAGGCTTTTTCAAAACCCTTTGTTTCAGAAGACTAAATTGATACTAAATTTTTATCCTACAATTTAATGAGATTGTTATCAAAAAAATATCGCCTTTTCAAGGGAAAATATCATTAACGTATTGCTGTTTAAAAAATTAATTTTTGTTTTTCATTTGAATATTTTTTAATACAGTATCATGTAATTTTGATCTGAAAACCTTTATTTTTAAATTATCACGTGATGGATGTATTCGGTTGGTTAAAAGTAGCACAATAACTGATCTTTCCAGGTCCATCCAAAAAGATGTCCCTGTAAAACCCAGATGCCCTATGCTCTTTTTTGAAAAATAATTGCCGCAGTTCGAATCAAACAAAGATGGAGTATCAAAACCAAGGGCTCTGCCTGAATCTTCCTGACGCTCAAAAAACTTGTTCACTAAATCTTTTTGAAATACATGAATTAATGAACGGTCATTAAAAGCAGCCAACAGTTCCGACAAGAGAATATTAACATCATTAGCTGTCCCAAAAAGACCGGCATGTCCCTCAATCCCTCCCATAACATATGCGTTATCATCATGTACCGCACCTTCTAAAAGGATATTTCGCCATGGACACAATTCAGTAGCTGCAAATTTTCCATTTCGACGTTCTGAATCGAGATCAATAAAAAAAAGGTTCTCAATTTTAAGAGGCCTGTAAATCTTTTCATAAACAAATTGGTCAAGACGACTACCGGATACACTTTCAACCACCCACCTTAGAATCATGAACCCAATGTCGCTGTATAATACTTTTTGCCCAATGGGATGCAGCAAAGGCTCTTTCACAAGTAGATCCCTTAAAACAAATATTCGAGTATCTATAGGTAGTTTACGCAACTTACGATAATATGGACGATAATCAGGAAGACCGGAATTATGATAAAGGAGATGACTTATCTTTATATTACTTTTTTCTGTTTTATCAAATTGAGGCAATACTGATCCTATATCTTGCTCTAAATCCAGCCTATGTTGCTGAATCAGTATCATAATGGCCAAAGTTGTTGCAAGGGGTTTGGTAAGCGATGCCAAATCAAAAATAGTGTCCTCATCCATTCGACGTTTGGAAAATATATTTGCGTACCCATATGCTTTAAAAAAAATAATAGAATCTTCCCAAAAAACCAAAAGCACTCCCCCGGGAAATATATTTTCTGATACTGCCTGCTTCATCAGTTTGTTAACAAGTTCCATATTATTTTTATTTTTCTGTTTACTGTTTCGGATTCGACAACTCCTTATAAATTTAAAGGCGTTAAGCAGATAATCTTGTAGCAGGTTTATGAAACGACAGCAACTGTCTGTCGGTGTTTAGGGTTGCTTCAATTCCTATTGGGATTGTAATATTATCCAATCCATGGCCTATTTCAAAACCGGTAATTATAGGAATATTAATGTCTTCAAATATATCGGAAATAATACTGTGAATCTCATCCGGTTTCCCACAATCCGTAAAGGAACCAAGAACAAGCCCTAAAAGCCCATTAAAGCAACCTGATAGCTTCATCTGAATCAGCATCCTGTCTATTCTATAACTTGCCTCACCTCTATCCTCTAAAAAGAGAATATGTTTGTTAAAGCTGGGCTCAAAAGAGGTTCCTACAAGGTGGCACAGCGTAGTAAGATTCCCTCCTAAGACCGGCCCAAATGCAAACCCGGACTTGATTACTACACCCCTTTTCGTTGTTATTTCGAGTTTCATGTCTGATGATAAGGCAGAAAGCATTGACTCCTTTGTCCTATGGGTTGCATTCGAAAGAGATGTTACCACCGGCCCATGAAAAGTAACAAGACCGCATTTTATGTATAACACCGATAAAAGTGTGGTTATATCGCTAAAGCCAATAAATATTTTCGGATTCTTTTGAACGGATTCGAAATCTAATAATGGGAGTATTTTAATTGAACCAAAACCGCCTCTCGCACAGATAATTGCCTTAATTTTCTTATCTGCAACAAGCCTGTTCACCAAGGCGGCACGATGAATATCTGATCCGGCAAGGTGCCCTTTTTTGAAAAAAAGATCATCGGGAATGTAAGTTCGAAATCCCATAGATTCTAAAACATTTATACCTTGATAAAACCTCTCCTTATTAAAAGAGCTCGAGGGAGCAACAACACCAATGGTATCACCCGGCATTAACCGATGAGGAATAATAATTTTTTGCTTAACATCCAAAGTTTAGACCTTTAATTGTTGATAAACTCGTAAAAAGTCATTTGCGAGCGAGATTGAGCATTTTTGGAAAAAGATTCATGAAAAGCTGAACGTTAAAAATTACAAGCTGTTTGAGGGCGTTAGCCCGAGTTCTTGCAATTTAGAAAAGCTTTTCAGGAATCCCAAAAATGGTCACAGAGCGAGCAAATTGTACTTTTTACGAAACCATCATTTGTTGAATTCTTACTTTTTATGTAGAAAATATCTGGATATCAATACTTTTATATTTTTTACTTCGTGATCTTCGTGGTATACATAAAACGTAATATTTTAGCTATTTGAAAACAAGGCCGCTTGAAAGATAATTAAATTTTAACCGTGTAAAACTCGCGCATAAGTGAGTGTAAAGAAAGAAGTTTGAGGTCAGACAATTAC
>JAUVVS010000259.1 GCA_030604545.1 Deltaproteobacteria bacterium
AACGGATCCCGCAAATATTCCGAACACCATAACCGTAGAAAAGCTCCAGAACAATTGAACGGATGATATCGTTCAAACCGGGACACAAACCACCACATGTAACAAGAGCACATTTTAGCTTGCTCGGATCAAAATATATTTTTCTCCTGGGACCGGCCATTTCAAAAGAAGGAATCTCTTTTCCTTCCTTGATCATCATAGTCAGATTATCAAAATTTACGTCGGTTATAATCCTTTCGGTATCGGAAACAAAACTTTGGCTTTGTGCACCCCTTTTTCCTCTTTGGATAGGTGATGGTATCTTTGCCTCTCCAATTACCGGTATCTTTGTTTTAATAAAATCGTAATTCATTATGTACTACACTTCATGTTATGAGTTGTATAAACAGGTCCCTTTTCTGACTTTTTACGAGTTTATCAAATTTACGTTCCATTGAATTTGAATTTGCCCTTTCCTAATATGTCGTGCAGATGTAAAATTCCATGAATCTTTCCACCGGAATCTGTTATAGGAAGTACCGTAATCTGGTGTTGTTCCATCATGTTCAGGGCGTCATAAGTCGGAGAATCAGGGCCGACAGTTCGCGGATTTTTTGTCATGGCCTCTTCAACTGTTAATTCAAAAATTGGCCTTTTCTTTGCGATTAAACGTCTTAAATCTCCATCAGTAATTATTCCGGAAAGGGTATCGTCAGATCTTAAAATAAGGGTTGTCCCTAATCTAAAACGATCTATTTTTTCGATTGCTTCTTCCAGGCTTGCACCTTCAAAAACAATAGGTAGAGACTTTCCTGTCAGCATGATGTCTCTAACTTTGCTTGAAAGCATTTGCCCTATATTTCCGCCGGGATGAAACTTTTTGTAATCGCTCTGATTGAAATGTCTTTTGTTACTAAGAACCACGGCAAGGGCGTCTCCCATAGCAAGAAGCGCTGTAGTGCTTGCAGTAGGAGCAAGGCCCAAAGGACATGCTTCCTTGTCGACGCCAACATCAATCACCATGTCACTGTGCTTAGCCAGTGTTGAATTCTTATTCCCTGTAAAGGTGATAATATTGCAGCCGATCTTTTGAATACTCGAAACAAGAATTATGAGTTCATCGGTTTCACCGCTATTGGAAAGAGCAATAAATATGTCGTCTTTGCTTACAATGCCGAGATCCCCATGCATTGCCTCAACAGGATGTAAAAATAAAGACCTTGTCCCTGTGCTGTTTAGCGTCGCTACGATCTTTCGACCCACTATTCCGGATTTTCCTATACCGGCAATAATTAACCGACCGGTTGAATTGTAGATTAATTCAACCATTTCAGCAAAAGTCTCATCAATACGGTCTGCCAGTTGAAGTATCCCTTCCGCTTCAATTCTGAGAACTTTAATAGCTTCGTTTAGGATCATATGCAAAATTTCCTTTGTGTTTTTGTCTTGAAGGCCGGATAATCACATTCTAGTTAACTTGTCAATTTTTTGAACAAAAATCAAGCACTCTTTTAAATTTTGCTGTTTTGATAAATCAATTATATTTTAAATTTTTTGTTGACAAGCTATGATTGCCTGATTATATTCCGCGATCTTATTCAAAGCATGCGTTATGAATCGGTAATTATTAAGCCGTTAAGGCACAAAGACACCAGGATAAAGACAAGAGCAAAACAAAATATATAAAATAAATAGAAAGGTGGTGGTTAAAATGGTTTGTAAAACGGTTCGAGATGATATGGAATGTCCTTTTATGACTGTAAAGGGGTGTTCATTTAATGGCGGGATTTGCCATGAGATCGTAGAGCAGTGCAATGGTTGCAATCGTGGCGCTAAGTATCAGACAGGTTGGTATTGTGCAGCCTGTCCGGACCCTTCTTTAAAATGGAAAAATGGGAATTGTAACCTCGCATCTCATATTGCCTCAGTCTCTTCACAAAACAAATCGAAGCTCAATCCGCTCAAGGCATCCAAACGGAAAAAAAGGTAATATTACCTGCGATCTAAAGGTGAACCCCGCTCAAATTGAGGGTGGGGTTTTTTATTCTTCTGATTTTCCAGTCTCTTTTCACTTGACTTTGCTCCATCGTAACTTTAAAAAATTTCATGTAAATTATGATGAATTAGTGAAAAGACGAATTCATCAAGTTTTAGGATTTAAGTTTTAGGTGTTAGGTTTTTGTAAAAATTCATTTTTGGCTTTTTACAAAACTATAAATTATGTCTATAGGAAATGATATCTATGAATCCCTTAGCCAAGCAACTTAACAGCATAATAGAAAAGGGCAACCCTAAGCTTATAGAGATGTTGTCCAATATTGGCAAAAACCTATTTTTCCCTAAGGGAATTTTGACCCAGAGCGCAGAAGCAAAGGAAAAAGCACACAAGTTGAACGCAACGGCAGGAATAGCTACGGAGCAAGGGAAAATCATGCATTTTTCTTCCATCATGGGCGCTATTGCCGGCATCCGATCAAGAGAGTCTTTAACTTATGCACCGTCCTTTGGAATTCCAGCATTGAGAAAGACATGGCAGAAGTCTTTGGTTGAGAAAAACCCTTCCCTTGCAAACAGAAAAATAAGCCTCCCGGTAGTCACATGCGGCATTACTCACGCTATTAGTATATTTGCAGATATCTGGATTGATCCTGGTGATGTAGTAATCTTGCCTGACATGATGTGGGGAAACTACAACATGATTTTAAATGTCCGGAAGGAAGCAAATATAACTACGTATCCCATATTTTCTAAAAATGGCGAATATAATCTTGCAGCCTTTGAGAAAAAAGTCAAAGAGGAGGCATTAAAACATGACAAGATAATTGTTTTGCTAAATTTTCCTCATAACCCCTCCGGCTATACGGTAAGTAAAGAAGAAGGGGACAGGACAGTTAAGATCCTGACAGATGTGGCTAAGGAAGGTACAAACATAATTGCTGCTTGCGATGATTCCTATTTTGGCCTTTTTTATGAAAAAGAAACAATGAAAGAATCATTTTTTGCTCGTCTTTGCAATCAACATCCCAGACTCCTTGCAATCAAGCTCGATGGGGCCACAAAGGAAAACTACGTCTGGGGTCTAAGAGTCGGTTTTATCACATGCGGATGTAAAATCGAGAGTGATTCCGGGCCTGTTTATGATGCCCTTGAAAAGAAGACCGCAGGATGCGTAAGAGGTTCCATATCTAATGCTTCTCACCTAAGTCAGTCTATCATTTTAAGATCCATGCAGGATAAAACTTATCCAATTGAGAAAAAAGAAAAGTACGAAATACTAAGAAAAAGGGCTAAACGGCTTAAAGAAGTTCTTTCGGATTCCAAATACAATGAAGCATGGGACGTTTATCCCTTTAATTCCGGGTATTTTATGTGTATTAGACTAAAGACGATAAATGCTGAAGCACTCAGGATACACCTGCTTGAAAAATATGGTGTAGGCCTTATTTCCATAGGAGAACAGAATCTGAGAATAGCCTTTTCATGCCTGGAGGAGAGCGATATTCCTGAACTGTTCGATATTATCTTGCAGGGATCAAAAGAACTAAAAAGAAAAGCTTCCTTAAGATAGTAAATAATTGAGTTGCCTCAAATAGTAGGGCCCCTGACTAATTTTAATTTTATTTTACGCTTCTCCTTCCAAGGCGCACTTGGCAAAGTCTATCTCCTTGCCACATTCACGGCACACATGTGTACGGTTAAACTCATCAGAAAAGATTTCTTTTTCTTTTCCACAGTTTGGACATTTACAGCTAAAGGA
>JAUVVS010000150.1 GCA_030604545.1 Deltaproteobacteria bacterium
AAAAGCTTCTCTAAATTGCAAGAACTCGGGCTAACGCCCTCAAACAGCTTGCAATTTTTAACGTTCAGCTTTTCATGAATCTTTTTCCAAAAATGCTCAATCTCGCTCGCAAATGACTTTTTACGAGTTTATCAATATTTAAAATCTAAACTAATTTATGCCAAAAACACATAAAGGCTGCAATAAAGACCAGGTAAGTATAAAGTTATTAAACACTGTAGAAAAAACCATTACCGCCTATGGAATGTTTCAACCTGACGACTCGGTCCTTGTGGGTGTTTCAGGAGGACCTGATTCTGTGGCTTTACTCCATCTGTTGCTAATTTTGGCCCCAAGATTTTCCATCAGCCTTGGAGTTGCCCACCTAAATCACTGCCTCCGGGAAAAGGATTCAGAACATGATGCGGAATTTGTTGCCTCTCTTGCCAAAAAATTAGACTTGCCTTTATATATTTACAAGGAGGATGTTCGAGAATATCAGCATAAGCATAAGCTCTCATTGGAAGAAGCAGCCAGACATGTTCGTTACGCCTTTTATAATAATGTAGCAGAAAAGAATGACTATAACAAAATCGCCCTTGGCCATCATTCTGATGACAATGCTGAACTTGTCTTGATGTATTTATTTCGAGGAAGCGGCCCTCTTGGTATTTCAGGTATGCCGCCTGTAAGGGATGAAAAGATTGTACGTCCTCTTATCAAATTAACAAGATCAGAAATTATTAACTATCTAAACAAAAATGGTATAAAATATGATTCCGACAAAACCAATAAAGACATAAGACATCTGCGCAATAGAATCCGCCATCATTTAATCCCTTTGTTAAAAAAGTCATATAATCCCAGAATAGTCGAATCTCTAAACCGGTTTGCTTTAATTGTGAGATGTGAAGATGAATGGATTGAGGATGCCATAAACCATATCTATCAAAACTCTGTTTTAAATCTTAAAGAGGATAAAATTGTTCTTTCTGTTCCAAAGCTTGACAGTATTCATCCTGCAATAAAAAGGAGAATAATAAGAAAAGCGATTGAAAAAATTAAGGGAAATTTAAGACGTATTACATACTTACATATAAATAATGCAATAACCCTTTTGCAAAGTGGACCCACTTACGGAAGTCTTGACTTGCCGGACCGTATCAGGGTCAGTCGAGACAACGACATTATTATCTTTTCAAAAGAAAAAAATGCTTTGCGTCGTTTAAATGTGAAATCCATCGAACACGAAGCAATTTCTTTTAAATACAAGATATTAAAACCTGGCTTAATATTCTTAAAAGAGATAGGTATGCATCTGACATTTTCTGAAATTGGTATTGAAGATCTACCTGATTTGCGCCGTACTGGGCATAACGTTGCTTTTTTTGATATGGATAGTATAAGGTTTCCCCTGAATCTGAGAAATTTTCAGCCGGGTGACCGTTTTAACCCTCTCGGCATGACAGGTACACAGAAAGTTAAAAAATATTTTATAAATAAAAAGGTTCAGAGGTTTAAACGAGCAAGTTGCCCCATTCTTCTAGGCCAGGGAAAAATCATCTGGGTTGTCGGTCATAGAATAGATGATTCTGTTAAGATTCAACCTTCAACTAGTAATGTACTAAAAGTGGAACTTTTCCTTGCCTAATTTACCAATGATGATTAATATCTAGTTTTCGATCAGAAACAGCCCTTTTCTTTTTTTATTCAGGTTTAGAGACCTTTGAAAAATGCTCAATTTTGTTCAAGTTCAAGGAAGGCGAAAATTTTAACCACAGGAATACATTGAGTATTTTGAGGATTACAATTTGAGTCTGACACAGAAATTGGGCAAAAGGGGGCGTTTTGCAAAGGTCTCGTTTAACAGGGTTAGATAAACAGAGAACCATTTTCAGGAGGAAAATCTTTTGAATCCATTTTATAAAAATCTGGCTTTATGGCTGGTCATCACGTTGATGATGGTCATGCTTTATAATCTTTTTAATCAACAGCAGGTATCTGAAACAAACATCAGTTATACAGAATTCCTCGCCATGGTGGATAATGAAAATGTGGCTGAAGTCGTTATTCAAGGCCAGGAACTATTTGTTACCGATATAAACAGAAATCGTTTCAAGATATTTGCACCTCAGGACAGTGATCTGATCAAAATCCTTAGGCAAAAGGGCGTATCTATTAAAGCAAAACCACCATCTGAATCACCATGGTATATGTCTATCCTTGTTTCATGGTTTCCTATGGTTGTGCTTATCGGGGTATGGATATTTTTTATGCGCCAAATGCAAGCCGGAGGAGGTAAAGCCCTTTCATTCGGAAAGAGTCGGGCACGTCTGCTTTCTGATCAATCAGAAAAGGTTACATTTGAAGATGTTGCAGGAATTGATGAAGCAAAAGAAGAGCTTGAAGAAATTGTTGAGTTTCTTAAAGATCCCAAAAAATTTACGCGTCTCGGAGGACGTATACCTAAGGGAGTTCTTGTGATGGGGCCACCCGGCACCGGGAAAACTCTTCTGGCACGGGCCATTGCGGGGGAAGCAAGTGTACCCTTTTTTAGTATCAGTGGTTCGGATTTTGTGGAAATGTTTGTCGGTGTGGGTGCATCACGAGTTAGAGACCTTTTTGTCCAGGGCAAAAAGAACGCTCCGTGTATTATTTTCATTGACGAAATCGATGCAGTTGGAAGGCATCGGGGTGCCGGGCTTGGGGGAGGGCATGATGAAAGAGAACAGACCTTAAATCAGCTTTTGGTTGAAATGGACGGATTTGAATCGAATGAAGGTGTTATCCTGATATCCGCCACAAATCGACCAGATGTACTTGATCCGGCTCTCTTACGGCCTGGCCGTTTTGACCGGCAGGTTTTTATTTCACTCCCTGATATCAGGGGCCGCGAATTGATACTTAAGGTTCATATGAAAAAAACACCGATCGCCCAGGATGTTGATCCTAATATACTGGCCAGGGGAACACCCGGTTTCTCGGGCGCAGATTTGGAAAATCTTGTAAACGAAGCAGCCCTTCTTGCAGCAAAAAGAAATAAAGAAAAAATCGATATGTCCGACTTTGAAGATTCCAAGGACAAAGTATACATGGGGCTGGAACGTAAATCTAAAGTTATCAAGGAGGAAGACAGAAAGACTACGGCATATCACGAAGGAGGTCACGCTCTTGTTGCCCGCTTCCTGCCCGATACCGATGAAGTCAACAAGATAACCATAATTCCCAGAGGTCGTGCGGCGGGGATCACCTGGTTTTTACCCGAAGAAAGGGATTTTAAATATAAAGATCAACTTGAAAACGAATTGGCAATAGCCTTTGGAGGACGTGTAGCAGAAGAGATTGTTTTTAACCGTATCAGTACAGGTGCTGCCAACGATATCAAGCAAGCAACGGATCTTGCTCAGCAAATGGTACGTAGCTGGGGTATGAGTGAAGAGCTTGGCCCTCTTTCTTATGCAAAAAATGAGGAACAGATTTTTTTAGGAAGGGAAATAGCCCAGCATAGGGATTATTCTGATGAAACAGCACGTAAGATTGACGAAGAAATAAAAAGTTTAATCAATAAGTCTTATAACCGTGCAAAAACGGTTTTAAATAAAAATTTAGATGTTCTTCACAAACTGGCGGAACTTCTACTTGAAAAAGAGACTGTTTTGGGAAAGGAACTGGATGAACTTATTCTCTCGCTTAGACCCGATATCGAGCTTACGTCAAAGAAAACTGAAAAGGCAGAAGCCGGCTAAGTTTCTTGTATCAATATGAAAACATTTAAGCTTTCATGGAATACGCACAGCCTTGAATTAGGCAAACGCACCTGCATTATGGGAATTCTGAATGTGACTCCCGATTCATTTTCTGATGGAGGAAAATTTTTCACATTCGATGCTGCCGTTGCTCAGGGAGAAAGGCTGTTTACAGATGGGGCTGATATAATTGACATAGGGGGGGAATCCACGCGACCATTTTCAGAGATGGTGTCCGGGGAAGAGGAAATCCGACGCGTTGTACCTGTTATTGAAAAACTTGCAAAACGTGTTTCAATACCCATTTCCATTGATACAACCAAAGCAATTGTAGCCAAACAAGCCATTGAAGCCGGCGCTTCCATAATTAACGATATAAGTTCGTTACGCTTTGATCCTGATATGGCGGATATAGCCGCAAAATACAAAGTGCCTGTTATTATGATGCATATAAAAGGAACTCCCAAGACTATGCAGGTCCTGCCAACTTATGAAGATCTTATTAGTGAAATTAAAGATTTTCTTACAGATGCAATCGATAGCGCAAATAAAAAAGGAATCTCAAGATCTAAAATTATAATCGACCCTGGAATTGGTTTTGGAAAAACTGTAGAACATAATCTTTTATTAATTAAAAACCTGCACGAATTTAAAACTTTAGATATTCCCATACTCATCGGGCCTTCAAGAAAATCATTTTTGAGAAATATCCTTAAAGATGAAATAAGCAAAGATATTGATCCTAACCTGTCTGAAGTGGAAACCGGCACCCAGGCGGCAATTGCCGCGACTATTTTGCATGGAGCTCACATCGTAAGGGTTCATGATGTTGCCAATAACCGTGCAACAGTAAAAATTATTGATGCTATTAGACATGCGGGTAATTATTAGGCCTTTAGTAACTCAATATCGCCAAAATATTGTAGATATGATTGTAAATCATAGGTTTCAGTAATCGTTTTAGGTTTTAAGTTTTAGGTTTTATGTTAAATGATTGCAGTTTCTTTAAATTGACAGAATACCACCACTTAAAACTTAACACCTCAAACTTAAAACACTTTTATTAAGACGGTTTCCTTTCCAAGTTTCACCGTCTACAACGGTACAGGCAAGTATCGAGTTTCAAGTTTCACTAACCAGTCGATTCCCAACAGTCTTCAGATGCCCAACAAATCCTTTTATACTGTTTGATAGAAATCCACGTTCTCTTTCTTTTGTGGCCTCGTCCATTTGAAAAAAACCAGCCAGAAGGGGGTCTTCCTTAAAAAGGCTATTCATACATGCTGCAAGCAACTTTTCTCCATTATTAGATTTTTTCATTTCATCACTGATAACCTCTTCCCAGAGCAAAAGCTGCTTTCGGTGAATCTCCAGCATTTTCACGGCATCATTTTTTATGCCAAAATGACCGTAGCATATTTTATTAGGTTTTTTCATAATCATGGCGTCCAGGCTTTTAATAGAAATATCTAAAAAGAACCTATGTGGAGTTGCAGGACGGAGATACTCAAGCCTAAATGGAAGAGACAGGTAAACTCCCCCGGCCTCACCGGCAAAGAGGTATTCTGGAGTCTGGTAGCTGATATGGTGGAGGGAATGACCAGGAGTCGATATAGGAATAACCGTATTAGATTCAAAATTGTTTGCTTCAACAAGACGGTCGAAAGGAACAGCCTTAATTTCGCCATAGGCCTCTGCAGTTTTACCAAGGGCCATAATTGCTCCCTCCCATAAACGGGAAGGATCAATAAGATGGTCTATACCGGCCTTGTGACAAATGACGGGGGTTTTTGGGAAACATGCGGTAATATCACCAATACCGCCTGCATGATCAATGTGAATATGTGTGAGTAAAATAAAATCGAGATGTTGTACTTTTAAATCCTGCAGAGATTTCAAAAGGCCATCTACAGTTACGGATGGGCCCACATCTACAATAAAAGTTGTCTTGCCTTTATAAAGCCAAACCCCAATAAAATTGTTAAAGCCGGGTATTGGTGGATTAAGTGTGATAAGATAAAGATTATTTGAGACCTTTGAAATCTCATTGATCTTTGCATTCAATCGTTGAACCTGTATTTTTTAAAACCTCTTTTATTCGTAACCGTTCAGGGGTTCAAGGTTCAGTGTTCAAAGGTTATCGGTTTGACGAAAATCTCTACATTTTCACCATGATACGGTCATAGTGCATAAATCAAGACCTTTGGTTTATTTTTTTAACGC
>JAUVVS010000270.1 GCA_030604545.1 Deltaproteobacteria bacterium
TCGCGCAGCATACTCCCACTCTGCCTCCGTGGGAAGACGAAAACCATTTTTGGTATAGTCGCACTGCCAATTCTCAAGATTGTAACACGGCTGAAGTTCAAATGTTTTACTCAGGCGGTTGCAGAATATCACGGCATCATACCAGCTTACCCCATCCACCGGCCGGTTTTCATCCTCAATCTCTAAGGATGGATTAAGACCGATTATTTCTTTATACTGGGTCTGAGTAATCTCAGTAGCACTCATTAAAAAGTCGTCCAAGGTTACTTTATGGGACGGCCTTTCATCTCCATATCCTTTGTTGCTACCCATTTCAAAGCTGCCTGAAGGAATGGAGACGAGATCTATATCAGAGATCGGTTGGCTTCCTGGCCAATTAGTGATTGTACCATTTAGAAGTACGAAAAAACTTGATAATATCAGCAATGCTCTCATTTCCTTTGACCTGTTGCACTAATGCTTATTTAAGTTTGGTTGTGGCTTTTGGAGTTCAAAGCAACCGTATTTCCACCCTTGTTGTCCTTGATGATGCTACTTTCTTTTTTTAATCTTTTTCATCACATAACGAAAGCAATTAAACAAAACAATAGCCCAGCCTATTATTAAGGCAAACGGCCATAGTACATTACCCAAATCATTCCAATCTGAAGGTAACATCTTTTCTTCCAAAATAGTTAAAAAATTTCCAGATGCCTTGCCGCGGATTAGTTACAAAACAAACTTACGCCGTTCGATCTTGGCCGTTTATAAACGTAGAGGTGGCCTTTTTATTTGACTATACAGTCCTTAAAGGTGTTATTTATATTAATTTCTGTTATAAAGATTTATATTAACAATCCAATAAAAATCAAATCTACCTATGTTTTAAAATTTTAAAATAATTACAAGAATATAACAAGATTTCTGTTTCAATTACCATCGCTTTTAGCGATTCTTTATCCATTAATGTCAGTTTACACAAGTTTTCTCACCCAGGATACAAATATCCATAATTTTTAGATACCTATGATATATAGATTGAAATGTTGCAGGAGTTTATCGGAGAAGAATTGAAGAACAATCTGATCTTGTAAAAATAGGATACATCTTTTAATTTCTCTAACAATTCAACCAATCTTGTATTTTTTTGAGGAGGGAATTATGCATCTTAAAGAATTTCTCATAAAAGTGGCCGTAGTTTCACTTGCTGCGTTGCTAGTTATCTGGTATGCGGCTTACTCGATCGAAAAAGCGGCTACAAATATTGTGCGTAATGAAGTAGCTCCTGTTTTGAGCGCGCAATTAGACATCAAGAGCAAGATTGACGAATTGAGAAACATGGACTCCCGCAGGGTGAGGCTCTTAGGAATGACCACATTCAACCCATACGTATTTTACAAAGTCTCCCAGATCAAAGAACAGGATAGAGATTTGGATGGAGCAATAGAGGAAATGGAGCTGGCAATGGGCCTTTTAAATATGTGGTCAACTGATGAAAAAATGAAAAAGGCCTATCAGGAAAGATTGGATGGTCTAAAGGCCAAAAGGTGAGATTTCGAATCCAGTGACAGAGAAACTTCGTGAGGCAGATTTTCCAGATTATCCACTTTTTTCTCGATCAACTTGACCCAGGGAGAAGCATAAATCTCACGGCGGGACAAGATTTTTGGTTCCGATGAAGTCACGCCCGACTCCTCGACAGTCGCCCAGAACTTTTACTAAAATTACTATTGTTTTTCGGACGGCAGTGACCACTTATAGTGAGTTCTTTTTCTCAGTTTCTGCAAAAGCCTCCCGGATTTTTTTTAACGCTTCCTGAGGATCTTCCACTTTTAGACGAGTCTCTGAACTTACCATTTTCGGCAGCTCTAAACGATCTGCCTGATGCGGAATCACATGGCAATGGAGGTGCTCGATACTTGCTCCGCTTGAAGTGCCCACATTGAATCCAATGCAGAATCCAGGAGATCCGTAAACAGCCTCAAGAGCTGACACAGCCTGTTTCTGCAAGCGGAAAACCTCAATTACTTCTTCGCAGCTAAGTTCTCTAATATCAGTCAGGTGTCTTAGAGGGAATATCAGCAGGTGCCCGGGGCTGTAAGGGTGAAGATTAAGCGATACAATCATGTGATTATCTCTTGTTACTATCAGGCGGGGCAAACGCTTATTATCATCCCTAATAGCGCAAAGAATGCACTTGACATCCGGTTTTTTCCCGCGGACGTAAGAAAGTTTGGTGGGTGTTATATAATAACGCTCTATCTTCATTAAAAAATTTCCATAGGATAATCGATCGAGTTCCCTGAAAAATACAACCAGAGAGAAAGGTTTTGCAAGATTAATTACAAGAACATGCCGAATTTTAGACACTTAAGCCTCTTGCCGGCTGCTGCGCTCGAACGCATTTCTTATTTAGGGCTTGGACTTCAATCAACCTTTCCCTCCCATTCCGCTTATTTCCAGCATTTAAGCAATCAGGCACTTTAGTTTTCTCGCGGCCGGTCCCCCTGATTTGTCCATTAAAATTTCGAGAAAAATGGTGAAGCTCTCGTAATAGAACGATTGTTGCAGAAGCTGGAGTTTGCAGCAGCAAATAAAGTGGAATTCTCGTTTGATTTGTCAGGTGGTGTGAGTTAATGTTGATAAGGTCAGTTGCACATTACTTTCTGGTCTAATTTCTCCAGATTGGTCTGACGACATACACAAAAAAGAAGCTTTGCCAAAGAGTATCAATATTTGATATGGGGAATATTTGGATTGTTATACCCAATAAAAATAAATTTGAGATGCATGTAAATTTATAAAATAAGGAGCGCGGGCGGAAACATGAGTTGAGAGAACTGTTCGATATCGCGCACTACTTGTGCGGATTTTGAACCTTTGTCGGAGGAAATCAGAGATGATCCTATAAGTATTTTTGGGATTTGATGTTCCCTCCCCGCCAGTCTTTAACTTGATAAGCTTACCACTTGAAAACCATCAACGACACGTCACAGATGAAAGGGACTTTTCTGTATAAGCACCTGAGAGAAAGCAGGCACTTTTTTAGGCTCTATGCGTGAGAATGCTCGATTCCGCACACCTTTTTCATTACATTATATCATTCCAGATAATATAACCAAAAAAAAAAATGGTTTAAAGGTATTTGGGATTATGGCATTGATAATGCGGAAAATAAATTACTGTGTAAAACAACAGTTTTCCGAATGCAAAATCTCGTAAAGTGTTCAGAAACAACAGGCCTCTATGGCCTATAACCAGTGTGAAACTTGCAAAAAGCAAAATTGAGGGTCGGGCAGAAATAGCACGCCTTAAAAGCGCTGGCGCAAGGGTGGGCCTGGTGCCAACCATGGGGTATTTTCACGAGAGCCACCTGAGCCTGATGCGGATTTCCCGCTGGCAGGCCGTTTACACGGTTGTCAGCCTCTTTGTCAACCCCATCCAGTTTGCCCCCGGAGAAGACCTGGAGGGCTACCCGCGAGACCCCGAGCGCGA
>JAUVVS010000174.1 GCA_030604545.1 Deltaproteobacteria bacterium
AAGTCAATAACCACCCCTAAAAGGGTCTTGTTTATATCTCGCAGAGCGCACAGAGTTCTCAGAGTTCTTGATCTGAATCGCTGAGAGGGCGATTCAGATCAAACTGACATCCAGCTATCGCTGGAGATGTTGATATGATACAATCTATTCTGTTGCTATTCAACTGTCTATGGCCTCGGATTCTATTTGCCACGCAAGTGGCTGAGCATTTTGTCTGATTTTTCCTCTCAAAAAATCAGACAAATTATTTATCTCCCTGTGATCTCTGTGAACTCAAGCGAACATAGAGAGCGGGCGAGAACAAAACTATACCGATAACCTTTGAACTCTGAACTTTGAACCCCTGGACGGTTGCTATGCATTTTAGGCAATTCTATGTTCATCTGTGTCCAAAATATTAATAATTTTCCCCCAGCAATTCAAAATGATCCCTGGAATGTGCACAGGCCGGGCATGATTCCGTTGCTTCGTTTCCTTCATGTAGATATCCGCAGTTACGGCAGCGCCAAGTAACCTTTTCTCCCCTTTTAAAGACACGATCGGCTTCAATGTTGCCTGCAAGGGCAAGGTATCGCTTCTCATGCTGTTTTTCCGCAACCGCAATCGCCTCAAATACCGCAGCAATTGCGTCAAACCCTTCTCCACGTGCTGTCTTTGCAAAACCGGGATACATTTCGGTATACTCGAAATTTTCACCTGCAGCGCTGGCCTTTAGATTCTCAAGGGTCGTATCGATAACACCTGCGGGAAAGGCTCCTGTAATTTCAACTTCCCCGCCCTCTAAAAATTTAAAAAGCCTTTTTGCATGCTCTTTCTCTTGATTGGCAGTTTCCTCAAATATTGCCGCCATTTGAACATATCCATCCTTTTTTGCCTGGCTTGCAAAATAGGTGTAACGATTTCTTGCCTGAGATTCTCCGGCAAATGCAGTTAAAATATTTTTTTCAGTTTGAGTACCTTTTAAATTTGCCATGATTTTGTTCCTCCTCTTTAATATATGTATGTTTATAAATTGAATCAATGATCTTTTTGTATTAAAGATCTTCTTTCCACCAGCCTTTTCTAATATGAGATTCTTTCTCTTTTTCCGCTATTTTTTTTAGTTTATAAGCAGAATCGCGCAACACTCCGTATAGAATACCGCATCCGGTATCTTCTCGTTCAATGTCGCCCTTATTAGCTATTTTGATCATCTCTTCCACAAGATTAATGGTTTTTTTGATATTATGGTCGCAGGGCCTCACTTGTATTACTCTCCAGGAATGAAATCGTTATATTATTTCATGTTCATCTTCTCCAGCTCTGTTACAAGAAGTTCTAAATCGGGTCTTTTATTAATGTCCGCTATATGGATATATCTTATGATACCCTCTTTATCTATTATAAACAGAGCCCTTTCTGAGACACCGTCAGATCGAAGTACACCGAACATATCCGCAACTTTCCCATGGGGCCAGAAATCTGAAAGCACGGGAAACCACAGCCTCCCCATCTGGTTGGTCCATGCAAATAGGGTGGGGATATTATCTACGGTAATGCCTAAAAGTATCGCATCATTATTATCAAATATTTCCTTTACAATATTATATCCAGGCCATTGGTCTGAACACACTGGGGTCCAAGCCGCCGGAACAAATGATATCACCACGTTATTTTTACCCTTGAATTGCTTAAGGGAAACTTTTTCGCCTGATAAAGATGGAAGAGTAAAGTCCGGAGCCAAATCTCCGATCTTTACTTTCAAAACACTATCAACAGGCTTCAATATACCTGGATTATATATGTTATCTGTAAATTCCTCGGAAATTCCAAAAGCATCATTCTTTAAAGGGGTTAGAATTAAAATTAAAGCGATATTTATATAATATATTTTCTTCATGGCTGATAATTCTTTACACTAATCCTGAGCGATGAAGCAGCATTTTCAAGATTTGATTTGCCTCCTTTGCCCCGCCAAGTTTTGAATAGAATATACGGTGTGTTCCATCTTTAATAATTCTGACACCTATAAAATAAGGAGTCCTGACCTCCCCTATTTTTTTGTGGATGGAATAATCAGCATCCGGGAAGAGAGGAAATTGTATTTTATAAGTCTTTCTGAAATGACTCACCTCAAAGGCGGAATTTCCCACTCCTATGCCGATTAGTTTTACTTTATCTTTTAATTTTTGGCTATTCACTAGTTCTTCATAAAATTTATTTATTGTTGGCGCTTCCCGTTGGCAATGGGGACAGTACATACTAAAGATCTCAATAATCACAACTTCTGCTTTTATCTGAGGTATGTTAAATGTTCCTTTTCCTGTAATTCCGAGGTATTTTTGGTGCTCCGTATTTTTTGGCACGGAAAGGATTATTTCCGGTAACTTATTACCCTCTGCAAGCTGCTTTTTATCTGCGAAGGCTTGATATGTGAAAAAAAGCAGAGAAATTAAAACTCCGGTTAACCTGAATACATTTTTAATTTTCATAATTTTCCTATTCCTATTACTCATACAAATTTCGTGCCATGTGTGGAAAATCTGTATAATAACAGAAAAAATAATAATATCTTCATGTTAATTAAGCTCTGCATTTACGGGTTGTAAAAGGGAACACCACTAATGAGACACTGATTAGGCCCTTCGTAACTCAACATGGACAAAATGTTGTACATATAATTGTAAATCATAGGTTTCAGTAACCGTTTTAGGTTTTAAGTTTTAGGATTTAGGCTGAAAGTGTCTCATATTGTTTATTGATACATAGTTGTATCATGAGACAGGTCCAGGCAAATTTATCACTCTATTTGTTAAGAGCAATCAGTTCATTACTGAGAATTCTTATATGCCCCATTTCCTCTTTAATAATTATATCAAGCTTATTTCTTCCAAGCTTATCCGGTACCAAATCCTTCATGCCAAGATAAAAGACAATAGAGTCTTTCTCGGCCAGGATGGCAGCCTTGAAGACTTCTTGAATTGATGAAACATCGATCTCTTTTTCAAAGAAGACCTTGGTGTCCGCCATTGCCCGAAGATAAAGGACAGATTCGCCTTCCGGGTCAAAAACAGTTGCTTTCTTTTCCTCACCGTTCAATCCGGCCCTTAAGGCGGCAAATGTTTTTTCATGGGCATCTTCCATTGCAGCAATTTGAAGCAGAAGCTTTTTCACAGAAGGGTCAGCAGCATTTTCAGCTGATTTCCTGTAAAACTTTGCTCCGTTTCGTTCCATCTGTTCAGCCATTTCAAAAATATTATCTGCGCTAAAATCGTAACTCATTTATCTTTATCCTTTCTCTTTGGTTTTTAATATAATTCCTTTTTAAGTATAATCCATCAGAATTTAATTCTACATCCTATTAAATACGCCAATTAAGAACACCAGTCAAGAATCATGCCAAAAACTCTTGATCAATAGACCAATATAAGATTGAAAGTAATATTTTAGCTGTTTGAAAACCTGGCCGCTTCAAAGGTAATTAAATTTTAAATAGTGCAACAGAGATCCCGATTTGTCTGGGAACCCGAAAAAGTCAATTTTTATCTAACCACGAAGATAACTAAGACCCTTTTCTTCGTGTACTTTATGGTAAAAAAAATTACCGTTGAAAGGAGAAAAAAATGGAAGAAAAGGTATTGGATGCCATGAAAAAGGCTGGAAAACCTGTAAGACCCGGTAAGGTAGCAAAGATGATCGGCGAAGAAAGCAAAGAAGTCTCAAAGATAATCAGCGAATTGAAAAAGAAAGGAATGGTGATATCTCCAAAAAGGTGTTACTATGCGCCAAGCGATTAATAGGCGGTAAGGTAAATTCTCAAAAAGTTATAGTAAGCGCTTAGAACCATGCGTTTTGGTGATCACTTTGACATTTCGATACCCCGTGAATGAATTAATACGACCATTACTTTTTGAGAAGTTACGCGTCAAGGATATACGGTATGTGTTTAATAAAAATATTGACCATGGTGCTTCTCGTTTTTCTGCCGGTTACCTCTCGGGGTGCGACTCTTCACTATGCACTTGATGTTCAGATAAACACCCCAGAGCAGAAAATCAGCGCTAGTGCACGCCTTAAATCGGATACCAATAATACAATAAGATTGGTCTTGCCTAATTTGCGTAAGTTTAAGGTGGATAACAAGCCTGTAACGACTGCCGCTGGTGAAAGCATCAATCTAACATTCCAAAGCGGCCAAGAGAGGCTAATCAGCTATGAAGCAGTATTTGCAGATAAAGAGACCAACTTTATTGATAAAGAAAACGTGTTTTTAAATGGGGCATGGTATCCCCGACCGGATGCTTTAGCTGAGTATGCGCTCTCAGTGACTTTGCCAAAAGAGTTTATTGCCACATCAGAGGCCGAGGCGGTTACAATACAGGAACACGGCGAGACAAAAACTTTTCATTTTCAGTTCAAGCATCCTCTGGACACTTTGCACCTGGCCGCTTCAAGCCGGTATGTCTTGAAAAAAGACCGACATAACGATGTTATTATTGAAGCTTATTTCTTCAAAGAAGATGCACAGCTTATAGACACTTATATTGCCCATACAAAAAGATATCTGAAAATGTACGAGGACATGCTTACTCCTTATCCTTATGGGCGTTTCGCCATTGTGGAAAATATTTTTCCCACTGGATACTCCATGTCTACTTATACATTACTGGGCAGCAAAGTGTTGCATTTACCCTTTATCGTTAAAACCTCTCTTGGGCACGAAATTCTACACCAATGGTTTGGCAATTATGTTTATATCGATTTTGCACATGGTAATTGGGCAGAAGGTATCACTAATTATCTGTCGGATCATCACTATGCCTACCTGGAAGGTAAAGACGCCGCATATCGCAAACAGATCATGGTGAATTACGGTGCCTATGTAAATGAGAACAATGCCATGCCTGTTAGTGATTTTTACAACCGCCGCAACAAAGCACAAAGCGCTGTTGGTTACGGTAAAGCGGCAATGTTGTTTCATGGACTCAAAAAGCGATATGGCGATAAAACCTTTTTTGCCTCCATACATGAATTCATTAAACAGAATTGCTTTCGTGAGGCTTCCTGGCACGATATACAACGTGCTTTTGAAAAGATTACAGGAGAAAACTTATATGCATATTTCGATCACTGGCTTAATCGCAAAGATATTCCCCGGTTTAGCGTGGAAAATGCAGAACTGAGTGTTGAACAGGGACAACTCAAGATGAACTTCACTCTATTACAGCAAGTGGAACCTTATCCGTTGCGGCTCCCGATTACTCTTTATAACGAAAGGGATAAAAGCCTATGCTTTGTTGAAGTTAAAGGATCCAAGGAGAAGATAAGTCTGACGCTGGATGAACCGCCCACTAGGGTTG
>JAUVVS010000237.1 GCA_030604545.1 Deltaproteobacteria bacterium
GCAGTATTGGCGCAGTTAAAATGCGCAGACGATCGATATGCTACGGCGCGATGTCGCCCCAAAACAGAGGCGGATAACCGCGTCGTAGCCGGAGGCGAAGTCGGGTATTTTAATGGGACCACGGGTTCACCCGTGGGGCTCCATTTTAAAATTGTAAAACTTTCTTTATTCCAGAGGACCTTCATCCGAAAGAACTTTTTTTAATTCTTTTTCCACGAAATCAATGTGCTTTCTTGTTTCTTTGAGAATTCTTCGTTATTATTCATCTAAAGATTAAAAAAGGTATTGAGTGCGTACAAATGATAAACTCCAAAAGTGATCAAGAGGAAGGAGGTTTTGTGAAAGCAGGTCTATTATATGGAGAAAAGACCGTTAACTTAGAACTTCCTGATAGGGTGGCTCTTCTGGAAATGAAGCCGGCCGAAGCCCTTTCCGATCAGACAAGCGCCATTCAAGAGGCTCTTGTCAATCCCATTAAAAGCCCGCCTTTAAAAGAACTCGCACGAGGAAGGAAAAACGCATGCATCGTCATCTCCGATATCACTCGTCCGGTACCCAATAAAATTATACTCCCTCCTTTGCTTAAGACATTAAAAGAGAACGGAATCGGTCGAGAAAATATTACTATCCTGGTCGCCACAGGAATGCATAGACCAAACCTTGGAGATGAACTTGAATCCATGGTAGGTCGAGAAATCATGGATCATTACACCATTGTGAACCACTACTGCCGAAAACCGGAGGTGTATAGAAAGATAGATGAAATAGACGGCGCTCCGATTGAGCTTAACATTCATTACCTGGATGCGGATCTAAAGATACTGACAGGCCTTATCGAGCCCCACTTCTATGCTGGTTACTCAGGCGGGCGGAAATCGCTTCTGCCGGGTATTTCCAGCTTTGAGACTATGAAATTCATGCATTCTTACAAGATGATCGACCATCCCAATGTGACCAACTGCCTTACCAGAGGCAACCCCTTTCATGAATACGGTGTTCGTGTGACCGAATCAGCCGGAGTTGATTTTATCTTGAATGTAGTTATCAATAAACAGCGGCAGATTACAGGCGTATTTGCAGGCCATTATAACCATGCCCATTTAGCGGGATGCGAAATGGTTTATAGTCATTCTGTGGTCCGACTGGATCAAAGGGTCGATATGGTGATCACTTCGGGCGGAGGTTATCCTCTTGATGCAACATTTTACCAAATTAGCAAGGCCCTGATTTGTGCCAAGGATATTTTAAAAAAGGGGGGAACGATTGTGGTTACCTGTGAATGCAGGGAGGGTCTTGGAAACCCCGAGTTTTGTGGCATCATGCGTTCGATATACGGTTATAAAGAATTTTTTGAGAAGTATCATGATCCCAAGGATTTTATAATAGACCAATGGTGCGCTCAAAACATCTTTCAGGCCCTGGACCATGCAGGCCAAGTCTATGTTTATTCTTCCGGTCTTTCTCAAGAAGATTTAGATAAAATGGGAGCCGCTAAGATCAAAAATGTCCAGGAAACCGTAGACAATTTACTCGCAGAACACGAAAAAGTAGTAACAGTTCCCGATGGTCCATATGTGGTAGGGATGGTGGAATAAAGGATTAGGCCACTAATACCCTCAGACAATTACACGGCTGAAAATTTAATCACCTTTCAAGCTTATTTGTATAAACTGGTTTCAAAGGGCTAAAGTGATACCCAAAAAGAAATTGGATAAACTTTACAATATGTATCACCGGCGGGAATACGTTCATCCGGACCCCCTGGAGTTCCTCTATGCGTACGATGACCTTCATGATCGTGAAATCGCCGGTCTGATTGCTTCTTCCCTTGCTTACGGTAGAGTCGCACAGATTTTAAAGAGTGTTTCATATGTACTGGACATCATGGGTCAGTCGCCGGTTTCTTTTATAAAAAAGGCCACACGTCAATCTCTCAAAAAAGATTTTTCGGGCTTTGCCCATAGGTTTGCAACCGGAGATAAGCTTTCGCAAATGCTTGTGGGGGCCAAAGAGGTCATTAAACAATACGGATCTCTTTATGAATGCTTTATTTCAGGGATGAGCAGTAATGACGAGACAATCCTGCCGGCACTTACTTTATTTGTCGATAAGATAACAGAGAATGGAAATAACAATCCAGGACACCTGCTTCCTTTTCCTAGGCTGGGAAGTGCCTGCAAACGGCTCAACCTGTTTCTGCGGTGGATGGTTCGAAGAGATAAGGTAGATCCCGGAGGATGGGAAGATGTTCCTCTGTCAAAACTTATTATACCCCTTGATACACACATGCACAAGATCGGGATTCTAACAGGGCTCACATCCCGGACACAGCCCAACATGCGAACCGTACTCGAAATAACTGATGGCTTTAGGAAACTCGTGCCTGAAGATCCGGTAAAATACGATTTCTCCTTGACCCGAATCGGAATCCGTGGCGATGCAAATTATAAAGAAACACTCTGTGATTAGATTAAAATGCACTAGAGATGAAAGGAGGTTGAAAATTTAATCACCTTTCAAGTTTATTTGTATAAAATGGTTTCAAAAGGCTAAAGTGTTACTAAACCTTTATAGCGGTTTTCAAAAATATGTTCCGATTGATTCGCGTCTAAGCTTCCGAGCTCATCGTGGGTCTATTTGAAGTGTTCTATGGCTCGCTGCGCTAAAATTAAAGAACTCGACCTCGCTATGCTCGGGACTCAAACAGCTTCAATTTTTACGCTCCGTTTCGCCGAGAACGCTTAATCAAATATCCCCAAATGAATTCGCTCGGAAGCTTAGACGCTGCATACAGCATTTGAAACGGAACGTTATTTTGAGAACTACTATAGAATGATAAAAAAGCAGAAATAGAGGGGTAATCATGACTGAGCAACTGATAATCGGTGTAATGGGAGGGGGAACGGCAACAGCCGGTGATATAGAAACTGCATTCCGTCTGGGAAGCTTGATCGCAGAACAGGGTTGGGTACTTTTAAATGGAGGGAGAAATTCAGGAATCATGGAAGCTTCTGCAAGAGGCGCCAGGGGCCATGGAGGATTAACGGTTGGTATCCTGCCTGATGACAATTGCAGCAGGGTTTCAGAATTTATTACAATTCCTATTCTAACAGGCATGGGAAATGCAAGAAATTGTATAAATGTACTTTCAAGCGATATCGTTGTTGCATGTCCCGGCGGAGCAGGCACGCTATCCGAAATAGCCCTTGCCCTTAAAAGCAATAAAGAAGTGATTCTATTAAATTTTGATATTGGGAAACCCTTTGATCAGTATGTTAATGAAGGGTTGCTCTATTATGCAGAAACTCCTGAAGAAGTGATAGAGAAAATAAAAAAGATAAGTAAAAATTACTGAAGATTAATTGCTTTTTGCAGGACCTACCATAAGTTTTTGACCAGGATAAATCGTTGCTCCAGGTGCCAGTTTATTCAGTTTTAGCAACTCATCCACTTTTAATCCATAGCTGCGACTTATACTATAGAGTGTTTCACCGACTTTGACTTGATGGTAACGGGGCTGAGTTTCAGTTTTAGAATCTTTGACGGCTTTACGTGAATCGATTTGAATCCGTTTATCTTTAGCAGTCTTTTTTTCTAATTTATCCAACGTCTTAACAATTTCATTCATTTTCGTGGACAAGAATGCTTCCGACTTGTCAAATCTATCTCTGAATTGTTCTAGTTTTTTACCCTGTTTTTCAAGGTGTATTAATCTTTTTTCTATTCCTTCAAGTTTAACAACCCTGTTTTCCAGAAGTTTGAGTTCTGCATAGAGTGACATGATTTGCTTCTTGGCTACATTATTTTGGCCTTTTGGAATGAATATGATAAAGAGGATAATCAGAATAATAAGCCCTATGCCAATTAAACCAAATGGCATTTCAGTTAAGTTGAACAGTTTTGAGATAATATTATCGAATTTTTTCTTTTTAAAGGATGAATATTCTTCTTCATAATAATCTTTCTCTGATTCTTCCTTTATTGAATCGGTGTCGCCGGTATCTTTCCATTGCATAGCTGTACCTCCTTCACATAGATATTGAAAGTTGTAACGAAGTTTAGGATAGTATAGAACAAATTAGGAGCGGACATCAAGCATTACCTTTTCCAATTTTAAACGCTTACAAAGAAATGCTAACACTTTTGAACATTACCAATTTGTTAATAGTCGAAAGTGAAACTAATATTGACCCAAATATTCTTTTCCACTATATTCAAAAACATTCTAGTAAAGATGAAATAAATCTTGTTTAATGTCAACTTTATCTGGAGGAACAATGACAAAACACTCTCATGATTTTGTTGAAACCTACAAAGACC
>JAUVVS010000074.1 GCA_030604545.1 Deltaproteobacteria bacterium
AAGCTCACAGGTAGCACGATTAACAAAATTTATTGTTAAATCCGGTTTGATTACAATCAGGGAGTCAGCCATTGAATTGATGATGTTTTCTATGTAATCTTTGGCCTCTTTCAGTGCCTTCTCCGCCTGCACGCGGTCGGAGATATCCTCGACCATCTGGATCATATTAACCACTTCACCCTTCTCATCCAAAATGGGTGAGGAGACAACCCGATAGTGTTTGATCGCATCGTCCGCAAGGGTTTTTATAATTGCCTCATGCACACTGCCGTCACGTAAGCAAAGCATCCAGGGAAGATCGAGACCATTATCATCCTGCGGCAAATCATTAAAGGGGTTGTCCCAAAGGGCGCCCTGGTAAAGTTGTGGAAACCAATGCTGTATCTGGGGATTGAGCGACAGGATCTCCATATCCCTGTCCATAAGAACAATACCGATGTTGATATTATCCACCACACCCCGGTATTTCCGTTCGGAGTCCCGTAACTCCCGGGTCAAGGTGTTGAGTATGCGAGCGCGTTTGACCCGTGGGGTTATCATCTTAACCAATGAGTTTATGTCGATGGACTTATTCAAGAAATCGTCTCCCCCAAGATTCAAAGCGGCCATTTGTTTGTCGAAGTCCGTTTCAGCAGATAGGAATACGATGGGAACGTCTGTATATTTTCGCCCTTGCCGGATGACGGCGGCAAGCTCTGTACCCTTGCAATTGGGCATATATACATCCATCAGGATCAATTCCGGCTTGAACGCCGCTATACGCTCCAGTGCCTCCATGGGATCATTGACTACAGATGTAAGCATGCCTGCCCGTTCCAGAGCAAAGGAGTATAATTTGGTCACGAATACATCATCATCCACGATAAGCACCCTATAAGGTTCTTTGGTACGCTCTGCCGTCAGGTCATCCAGGGCTTGCACCAGATTGTCGACATCAAACGGCTTGGTGAAATAGTACATCGCTCCTGCACGCGCCGCACTTAGCCGGGCTTCCATGTCATCCCGCTTCGACATGAATATGACGGGAATAAGCGGTTCTCTACCATGTTGGATCTCGATAATCGCTTCTATCCCTGCCAGTTTGCCATGGGGAAATATAATATCCATAAGGATGGCTGCAGGATGCGTTTTTTCCACATTCTCTTTTAGTTTTTCCGGTGTGTCAAAAACACTCACTTCGTATCCGGCATGGCGGAGTTGCAAGTCTAATTCTTTAGCAAGGTGCTTATCGTTTTCCACGACAAATACGTGCCGGTTTTTCAGTTCGCCGGATGTCTTGAGTACAACCTGGCCAAGCTCTCCGCCAAGCTCTTTCATCTCTGCCGCAGCGCTATGCAACTCTGCCATAAGACTCTTAATCTTCTTGCGATGTTCCTGATTAAGTGAATGGCCGCTATCAATCAAATCCTTGATCAACATCTCCAGATTACGGGCTGCAATGCTTAAGTCCTTTAAACCAAAAGTACCGCCGGAACCAGCCAGGTCGTGCACCATGTGATATATACTCTCAAGCTGTTCCGGGTCCCCCTTGCCGCAATCAAAGGCTTCCCATGTATCATCGATATAAGAAAGTTTTACCGGCAGCTCAGCGGCATAGGATTCACGCAAAGTTTTCATCTCATCCAATACTGCTTTCCTGTCATCAATCATGTCTGGGTCTCCCTAATATGTATAAAAAGATGAACGTCGAACATTGAACATTGAACGTCCAACATCGAATTAAAAAAATGAACGTCCAACCTTGAATGACTATTTCTTTTTCTTTTCAGCCGTTTTGATACTCGTAACAAAAATCTTAATTAATTCTTCTGTTTCCTCTAAAATATCATTTAGTAGTTCAGGTTTTTTAATTAATGGTACCTTCTGAATAAGTTTTAACCATCTTTGGGTCTCCCTAAGTTCTTTTAATGAGATACGAAGTTTATGAACAAAGTCCTTTGGGGACTCCGGCACTTTTCGTTCAGACACGAATTATGCCTTCAAGAATAGATTTTAACTGGTCTATATGTTGCTTCCATGAATAATTCTTTTCTGCATATTCCCGGCAGCGATGCCTTAATTCGTTATATTTTTCCTTTTCATCAAAATATTTTCTCATTGCCATTTGGATTCCATCTGCCATCGCATCTGGTGAAGTGTCACTAAAAAGAAACTGTGAATCAAAACCGGATAAAATTTCCCTTGTCCCGCCCACCGGTGTTCCCAAAACGGGGGTTCCGCAAGCCATGGATTCAGGTGTCACAAGCCCGAAACCCTCCAAACTACGAGTCGGCAAAATAAAGAAATCTGCAGCTCCATAGTAATGTGGCAAGAAATCCGATGGGATAAAACCCTTCATTGTTACCTCATCATCCAGGCCATAGGTGTTAATCAGATTCTCAAGATTCTCTCTTTCAATGCCTTCACCGCCAATAATCAGATGAATGTCCATATGATTTTTCTTGAGAAGATAAATACACTGCAAAAGATTATCAAGACCCATGCGAGGCTCCAGGTTGCGTATTGTCAAGAGATGAAGCTTATTTTTATGAAAACCTAATTTTTGTTTCAGCATTCCGCGGTCTTGAAGCGGCTTGAAAAGGTCAATGTCCACTCCCCCATGATTTACTAGGATACGATCTGCCGGTATTCCATGAATTTCCGTCACCTTCTGTCCCATATAATGGCTTAGCACCATTATCTTCATGGCCCTTTTCAGGCAAACCCTTTCAATAACCCGGCGAACTAAAATGTTCGGAAAATTTGTTAACCAATTCTTATTTTTGTGTGACAATAAATATTCATCATGGCTTGGTGAATGAAACACATAGATTATGGGGACTTTTTGGAGCTTTCTCCTGACCAGGAGTGAAATGCAGTTGAAAGGTTGATGACAGACTGCTGCCTGAAAAGGTATATTTTTCTTGAATCGTTTATAAAATATAGAAGGAAAACGCACTAGAGAAAAGAAAGCAGGGATCATATTTTGTGCTAAAGCATAGTAAGAGCCTTCCTGAATGCCCTTAAAAGTTCTGATAGTCCACGATAAAGGTACGGCCTGGCGCGTAATGGCGTAGACTTTCATACCTTCACTCGCCAAACCGATTGCCTGATGGTGAAGCACAACCTCGGATCCACTGGTTGGATTCTCCAAAGGGACATCGGCTATAAATAAAATTTTCATGCCTGGATAAATGAATCGTAACTTTTAAGTGGTTTTATTTTTTAAGAAATCTCTCACAACATTCATAACCATCCATGTATCGATTAATTTCATGCAATCATGGCTTCCTATTTTGCAATATCCTAGATTGCAGCCAATACATGGCAATTCATCTATTCTTAAAACTTTATGGATATCTCCTATGGGCATCCATCTATTTTTATTTGTCGGGCCCATCATGGAAATGGTAGGTATGTTCAGCGCAACAGCCATATGCAATGGGCCAGAGTTGTTGCATATTAGAATACTACAACAAGATAACAAAGCAGAGAATTTTCGCAAATCATTCGTCATGTACGCCAAGGCATCACTATGAATCATCGAACCGATACTACCCACCACTTTTTCATCCCCCGGCCCGCCAAAGATAATTAAGTCTAATCCCTTATCATTTTGTAACTGCTCAACAAGTTCAGAGAACCTCTCAACCGGCCATCTTTGACTTTCATAATGAGCACCAGGATGAATTCCAATAAGAGGTTTGAACCCTATGCCCTTTTCCTTCACCCAATTCTTCGCCCACTCTTCTTCGCCCTCTGTTAGAAAGATTTCAGGATTTCTATCTCTGCCTGCAATTCCTAATGGTTCAAGGACATCTAATGTCAAATCCACAAGGTGCTTATTCTCGTTAGGCATAGCCGCTGCCATATTAAAACAAATCTCTCTCCCGTATAACTGATATCCGATCCTTTTATTTCCACCGCTCAATAGGGCAATCAAGGCAGTTTTCAACTCGTAGTCCACGTATGGATCTATGACAAGATCGAAACCGTATTCTCTCAATCGCCCTAAAAGCCTAATTTTATCCATAAGCTTCTGACGAGAGTCATATACAATAATTTTATCTACATGGGGATTATTAATAACAAGGGATTGATTAGCCACACTGGCAAGCACGGTCAGTTCAGAGGCATTAAATCTCTTTTTTAAGACTCTTAACAATGGTGTAGATAAAACAAGGTCACCTATTCTATCGATTCTAATGAATAAGATTTTTTTAATTTCATGAGTTATCGTGAAATCCGGCGATTTTTTTAAAAAAAAACGAGCAGCAGTCCCCAGAAGAATTTTCCTTAGGTTCAAGTAAATAGTCTTTAGGAACTGTTTCACCATTCCATCCCTATTTTCATTTCGGAGCAGCGTATACTTCAATCGCATTAAAGATCTTAATTCCGCCAAGGTAGTAGGGAATAACCGAAATCAGGTTTACCAGTTTTTTAGAAGCTTCCATGATCCCAAAATCGGGGGAAAGTCTCAAGCATTCGAACCCTGATTTGTCCAGATAGGCTTTTATCGTATCCGGAGAAAAATGATAGAGGTGTACTTCTTTTTCATCTTTTGAGAACAGTTTCATTTTTCTTCCTTTGAAAATTCTGTAGGCAATTTGCATTATCAAATTGTTAACGTTAGGGATCGCTATAATTAGTAATCCATTTGGTCTCAATACACGGCGAATTTCGTTCAAATACTGATTGGGATCCCTGACATGCTCCAAAACATGCCACATGGTCACAATATCAAAAAAATTCTCGGGATAACCGGCATCCTCTATTTCTCCACAGAAGATATCTGCTCCTAAAACATCAGTAGCGTATTTAGCAGCATAGGCAGATAACTCTGTGCCGCTTATGTGCCAGCCGTTCCTTTTCGCTAATTTTAAAAAAGTCCCTTCTCCGCAACCCACATCCAACAGTCGACCTCCTTGCCGAATTTTTTGAAGCTTCTTCAATCTGTTATCCCACATTTTTATTCGTTTCTTTTTTTGCTCATTTACCCACGCTTTATAATAGCCATGGTTGTAATGCTCCTTTAGATCGGTATAATCAGGAAAGGGATAGACAAATACCAGAGAACAGTTGCGGCAGCGCAAGACTTTGTAAGGTTCTTCATCATTCTCAATGGTTGTAAATCTGTTTTTTTGGCAAAGGTTACAAGTAATCTCAGGTGGTGTCATACTACAGATCTCGTTAAGTCGTCGAGTAGTTGAGTAGTTAAGTAGTTGTAATGATAAGAATAATAGCCGTTTACCAAAAAATTGGACATACAACCGTTTGCAAATATTAACATAGTAATTTAATTATAAATCTTTTCCTACTCAACCACTTAACCACTCAACTATTTGACGATGTCTGTACTAATTCCGTTTCAGAAGCTCTCTATACACTTGTTCTGTTTGCTTGACATTGTGCTCTATCGTAAACATCTTTTCTGCCCTGATTCGGGCTGCATTTCCCATTTCCCCTCTAAGTTCATTATCCAAATTTAACAAATGAATTCTTTCTGATAGGAATTTCGCATCTTTAGGCGGCACGATAAAACCTGAAATATTATCTTCAACAGCTTCAGAGCAACCTCCTACGTCTGTCACAACCACCGGTTTACTTGCTCCCATTGCTTCGATTAAAGATCTGGGAAATGCCTCAAAGAGCGAAGGTAAAACAAAGATGTCAATTTCCTTTAGGAATTGGCTGATATGGCTGATATGGCCCGGAAAAAGAACACGGTTATGAATCCCATATTCCTTGGCCATGTCTTTACATTCTTTGAAATACGTTGAATCCACAACCTCTCCTGCCACTAATAAATGAAAGTCCGGCGACTTGTCCTTAAGCATACCACAGGCTTCGATAAGATACTTCTGACCTTTTAGAAACTCTATACGGCCTACAACTCCAATCAACAGACTCTGTTCATGGATCCCATATTCTTTCCTGAAACGGGATGACTCCTGGTCACTTTGAAATTCCGATAAATCAATTCCATTATAGATTGTCACCAATTTGTGGCGCCGGCTCATCCAATGGAATCTGGATCTAAGTGAATTTGCAACGAGAATGAGCCTGGAAGACAAATGAACTAAAAGACGATCATATTTATCTGGATTTGATGCACGGACGTGCCACACTAGGGGTAATTTTTTGGTTTTGGCTGCTAATCCTGCATAGAATGTGTTACGAGGCCCATCAGTATGTATTAAATTTATATCGTACCTTTTTATCAACCTTGAAAGTTCATATAATGCTTTTAAATTCTTATGGATTTCAATATTAACTAACTTGGGTAGCTCAAGAATGGAAACCTCTATACTCTGTTCCCGTAACCTATCTGCAAGAATGCCCTCCTCTGGTATGATCACATGGGGACGGAACTGTGATTTATCCAAATTCTTAACAAGATGAAAAAGGCTTATCTGTCCCCCGCCCCAAAGATTACCGAAACTTGAAAGATATAGAATATTAAAAGGCCTCGATATCATCTATCTCAACCGCTTTTCCATTAGCTCGCCATATAAAGAATCCATATTCTGAATCATCTTAGATGCCGAAAATTTTTCCTCATATATTTTTCTCCCCATCTTTCCCATCTTCTCTCTCATCGCCTTATCCCTTATGAGCGTCTCCATGGCAGAAGCCAGTTCATACGGATTCCCCGGAGCTACCAGCAAACCATTTATATTTTCTGAAATCACCTCCGGAATACCTCCTAATCTTGTACCAATTACTGGGAGACCGGCAGCCATGGCTTCTATAAGCGCAATACCCAATCCTTCCCTTTCAGTTGATGGGAGTACAAAGATATTTGCCAATTTTAGCAGAGAGGCTACATTTTTCCTTTGGCCTGCAAATACAATGCTAGAGGCAATGCCATATTT
Source organism: Deltaproteobacteria bacterium (assembly GCA_030604545.1). Taxonomy (GTDB): domain Bacteria; phylum Desulfobacterota; class Desulfobacteria; order Desulfobacterales; family JAUVVS01; genus JAUVVS01. The sequence continues at coordinate 6,855 of JAUVVS010000074.1, forward strand.
ATTTGAATATGATTCTAACTCATTTCTTAAATAACCATCTCCTACAATCAACAATTTTAAACTTCTATTTTTCTCTAATACAATTCTAAAAGCCTCCATCAAGATTCTATGCCCTTTGTGTGCTGTAAGGGAAGCAACTGTGATAACAACAAGATCGTTCTCCACAAAACCTAAAGAGTCCCTCTCCTCATCAGGCGCAGTAATACCTTCAAACAGGTTGTATTTCTCAATCCCATTATAGATCAAACAAGTTCTTTTTTCACTAATGCCCTCAATATCTACCACAAATCTTTCTACCGCCCGGGATACACAGACAATTTTATTTGTAAAAAGTGAAAGAAACCTTTCCATGAGTATATTCCGTTTCTTAAAGTCATAATAAGTCGTATGAACATGAGTAATGATAATAGGTATTCTCGCTAAGATGGCTGCCAGTCTGCCAAATGTGCCTGCAAAATAACCATGTGTATGAAGTATAACAACATTCTTCTTCCTGAGTATTCCAGATAGAGCCGTGACTTTAAACGGGTTATAATAGCTGTCCATTTCCAGTATTCTTAGCACAATTCCTTTTGCCATCAATTCATCTGCAATCTCCCCTCCACCTGCCAGGCACCAAACCTCGACTTTATACTTGCTCTTGTCCAATCCCAGAACAATATTGGCAATAATTTTTTCAAGACCACCGATCCGAAGATCCTCTACAATATGGACGACTTTTGGCTTGTACATTTCATTCAGTTTGGGAAACGATTGAAAGCAACCTGCGGATTCGATGAACATAAGTATGTTGACTGAGGACCTCACTCCTCCCCTTTTTTGCTATTCTCTCTCTTTCAAAAGGATGTTTAAGATAATATTTTATCTTTTCAACCAGATCATCGGGATGATCATAATACACAAGATGTTCATCACCTTTAAAAAGCGAGACAACATCCTTCTGTTTATCTGTCATAACAAAAGCTCCACATGCCAATGCCTCAAAAATTTTCGGACTTGCCTGATAAACGGGAAATCTGTTCTCAGGATCCTGGTAATGGGTGGCAAGAACGATTTTGCCGGCACTGTAAATTTTTAGCCACGTCTCGGGTTTTACCTGCCCTCCTTTTAAAAATCTTCTTAACGGTGAATCTGACTT
>JAUVVS010000233.1 GCA_030604545.1 Deltaproteobacteria bacterium
AACATTCATACGACTAGGTACTCAAAAACGTGATGATATTCCGGTAAGTGGCCGGAATGGATCAAGGAAGATTCCTTTTACAGCTTCTTCATAATTACGTTAAATCGTTCAAGAACCATGTCTAAATCAAATGTCTCACCAGAATGAATCACAGGCATAAGAAGATCATCAATTTGCTTGCGCAAAAATGAGAGCTTATCGGCACCAAGGCCAAAATCTTTTTTGTCATCACCGGTATAGCCCTCATCGGTCACCTTACGCTTAAAAAGCTTAATAAACTTCTTATTATAAAAATCAAATCCAGACTCGGCAATATGCCAAAGGTCATAATAATCCCTAATAGCTACGTCCTTTCGGGATATAGCGGCTTTAAGTTTCTCGGCAACTGACTCAGACCATGATAGTGACCAGATTTTCCCTGAAGGGAATAAATCTTCCCCCGTGAAAGGATCTTGATAAAAATGTTTAATTTCAGTATGAATAGGCTTATCAATCGGCGGCTGACGGAGAGATATTTCAATCTTGATCATATCGTCTTTACTCATCAGAACAGATGGGTATTTGACTTTAAATACGTATTGCGTTGAATTGTTAAAGCCCTCTCCCTCCGGCTTATCGCTTGTTAATTTAAGAGCTTTCAAAAACGAGGGCATCTTTTCACGAATAGGCGTAATGGCTTTGGAACGCTGGGATCGAGCTTTAAATTCAGCGCCATATGTGAAATCTAAATCCTCGCTTAAACGGTGGTAATTAAGATACGCCTTATTAAGCAAGGTACCACCCTTAAAAACTATTTTATCAGTTAGTAGAACTTCAATGTTATTAAGGATAACCGTTAGATAGTAATCCTTCTCGACAATAGTAGGTCTAAACTTCATTTTACCAGCAATCACCGGAATAATATCTTTGAGTTGTTCTCTATCGATTAACAATGATTTTCCACTCCTTATTTATTTTGCCTTTACGAGACTGGCTGTATGGATCGAGAAACACAAGAACTCTCTTTTTACCAATACTCTTGCGCAATGAATCCAGTAATTTATCCTGACATCCTAATTTCTCAAGCAAAAAACCAGCTCTTTTCCTTACTGAAACAACAGGAAATTTTCTTAGATAACGAATGAACTTTTCAAGGTCAATACTATTGAGATTCTCTTGTAATGCCAACTCGAAATTACGTATTGATCCTAATGGATTATGAACAAAATCCACAAGGGTTCTTTCTTTATCACTAATGCACACTTCTTGATCTTCAACCTTTATTTTTTCAATACCGTAATATTTCTTGGAATTAATCTTTACAGCTTCATATCGGATGTTACTGATTTCTTTTTTGCATGACTTCGCGGTATTCAAGACAAAGATCGTGCGCGGAATCTGTTCCGTAAATCCCCAGTAGTTGTACATAGTGAAATATCCGATATAATAAGGTGTATCTCCCATCCATAGGTCGGCAACTACAAACTCATTGGGCATCCATTGTTGATTGGGAGCCTTTATCGGAACTAAAATATATTTACCTTTCTCAATCCTGATAAGACGTCCTTTTTGAGTAAGGAAAACAAGAACTCGAGACGCCTTGTTCTTATCAGGAAAAAGCTTTTGAACAAACTGGGTAGTAATCAGTTTTTGTTTCTCGAACTCTGCCCGGGAAATAAGGTAAAGTTCATCTTTTGAGAGATTCTTATAGCCATTTTTCATTTGTTTATCTTCTTTTGCGAAGTTACGATATTCGCAACTTCATTAAACATGATATACTATGCCCTCAAACGCATTCATTGTCAACTAAAATAAATCTAAATTTGTCCGGGGAGGAACTCTTGAACCAGGAAGATATAGAAAAGTCCAGAATTATGTAGTCAATTCATTGACAAGAGAGATAATCTACACTCCACCTCCACCTTCTGATGTTCCGAAACTAATGAGGGAGTTTATTGAGTGGTTAAACAGAGAAACTAATATCTCACCAGTTTTTATAGCAGGAATTAGCCAATATCAATTTGTAGACATCCATCCCTTCTTAGGTGGAAATGGAAGAACCGCGCGGGAGGGATAAGAATTTCCTTTTAGTATAAATTCAATTTTGCATTGACTGGATATATTTCTTCATTATACTATTGTCAAAAGAATAGAGTAGAGGGCAGAAATTAAACAGAATCGAGGCCGAAATAAAGCCAAAAACAAGGAGGAAAATCTATGTCTCGACCAGTCACTTTATTTACTGGACAGTGGGCGGATCTAGCTTTAGAAACGCTTGCAAAAAAAGCGAGCTCATGGGGATTTGATGGATTGGAGCTGGCTTGCTGGGGCGATCATTTTGAAGTGGATAAAGCCCTTGAAGAGGATGGGTATGTCAAGGCAAAGCGTGAACTGCTGGAAAAATATGATCTTAAATGTTTTGCCATCAGCAGCCATCTGGTGGGTCAGTGTGTCTGCGATCCCATCGATTCGCGTCACAAATCCATACTCTCTGAAGGGCTCTGGGGAGATGGCGATCCGGAAGGCGTACGCCAACGCTGCGCAGAAGAGATAAAGAGAACGGCAGCTGCTGCCAAGCTATTGGGTGTGAATCGAGTGAATGGATTCACTGGAAGTAGTGTATGGCACAAACTGTATTTCTTTCCTCCCACCAGTCAGGAGGAGATCGATTTGGGGTATAAAGATTTTGCAGATCGTTGGCTGCCCATCATGGATGTATTCAAGACAGAGGGAGTCAAGTTCGGGCTCGAAGTCCATCCTACGGAAATCGCCTACGATATTTTTACCGCACAGCGTACCTTGGATTCCATCGGGGGTCATCCGAATTTTGGATTTAACTTCGATCCCAGTCATTTCATCCATCAATTCATAGATCCTGTCACCTTTCTTGAAGAATTCAAGGACCGTATCTTCCACGTCCATGTGAAAGACTCCCGCGTTCAACTCACGGGACGTAACAGTATTTTATCCTCTCATCTCGATTTCGGGGATCCCAGACGGGGATGGGACTTTGTCTCGCCGGGAAGGGGGGATGTTAAATGGGATCCCATCGTCAGGGCACTCAACCGGATCGGATATCAGGGGCCCCTCTCCATTGAATGGGAAGATTCAGGAATGGATCGTGAGTACGGAGCCCAGGAGGCCCTGGAAATGATTCGAAAAATGGACTTTGCGCCGTCAGCTGTTGCCTTTGACACGGCCTTTTCCAAAGAGTAATTATGTGATGTTCTTGTTCCAAATCGAGAAATCTGATGAATTTCGGAGTTGTTTCGAATTTAAGATCTCAAATTCATTCTTTGAATTTTATATCGTCGAAACAACATTCACCGTTTTATAAAAAAACACACGGAGGAATACGATGAGCGAAGAAACCGGATTCACAACCATGACAGGAGGAAAAGCCCGGGGTGAAGTACCCGAGATCGGTGTGGGCATGCTGGGCTATGCTTTTATGGGGAAAGCGCATACGAATGCCTATAAAACCATTCCTTATATGATCTATCCACCTCCCGCCATCCCCAAGCTGGTCGGAATTTGTGGCCTCGTTGAGGATGAGGCTGCAGAGGCAGCGCGGCGCTATGGGTATGAGAATTATTATACGGATTGGCGCAAGATGCTTGAGAACGACAAGATCCAACTGTTCGATAATGGGGGTCCCAACGACATTCATCCAGAGCCCTGTATTACAGCAATGCAGGCGGGCAAACATGTCATTTGTGAAAAACCCATGGCCCGCAATGCTGAAGAAGCCAGGCAAATGCTCGAGGCCGCCCGGAAAGCGAGTGTGAAACACATGGTGGCCTTCAATTACCGTTTTTTACCTGCCATATGCCAGGCAAAAAAACTGATCGAGAGCGGAGCGCTGGGGCAGATCTACCATTTCCGTGCCCAATATCTACAGGAATGGATCATGCCTCACTATGGAACACCCAGGATATGGCGTCTGGATAAAAAATCTGCCGGAAGCGGAGCATTGGGTGACCTGGGTGCGCATATCATCGACCTGGGCCGCTTTTTGGTCGGTGAAATGAAAAGCGTCAGCGCAGTAACCCGGACATTCATCAAGGAGCGTCCGCTTCCTGAGGGTGGCGGCACAGGCAAAGTGGATGTGGATGATGCTTTTGTTGCTACGGTAGAATTTGAGAATGGTGCTATCGGGACTCTTGAAGCTACTCGTTTTGCCGGTGGAAGGAAAAATCATCAGGTCCTGGAGATCAACGGTGAAAAAGGGTCCATCTATTTCGACCTGGAGAGGATGAACGAGCTGCAGGTCTTTTGGGTTGGAGAGGAGCCCAAAGAAACACAGGGATTCCACAACGTTCTGGTTTCCGAGGCTTACCACCCCTGGTGGGAAAACTGGTGGCCCCATGGTCATATCATCGGATGGGAACACCTTTTTATTCATGAAC
>JAUVVS010000003.1 GCA_030604545.1 Deltaproteobacteria bacterium
AATTAATTTGAGCATAACGCATAATAAGGTCCTCCTATGTTTATGGTTTTGGTTTGTGGTAAAACAAAGATAATAAATTTTGGGAGGACCTTTTAGGTAATATCAAGCGCTTCAACTCGGACGGCTTCAGCTGTGGCATGAGGAAAAGTAGTGCCAAGGCCCGCCGACCGTTAGGCATTTAGTGATTTTGGAGATTAATAAATGTTCAAAAACAGTGCGAAATGGTATGATGCCCTTTACAGCTTTAAAGACTATCAACAGGAGTCTGACACTATTGTTTCTTTGCTGAGAAGAGAACATCCGAGGGCAGATTCGATACTTAATGTTGCTTGTGGAACTGCAGAACATGACAAGTATCTTTCTAAGATGTACAGCGTCGATGGCATAGACATCAATTCAGAGTTTATTGAGGTGGCCTCAAAGAAGAATCCAGATGGACAATATTTCTGTGCGGATATGACTAATTTTAAACTAACTAAAACCTATGACATAATTCTCTGTTTGTTCAGTTCTATCGGGTACGTGAAGACAATAGATAATGTCATCAAAACATTTCGTTGTTTCAAGAGACACCTGAATGAAGATGGTATCATCGTGATAGAGCCCTGGTTTGTACCGGCAGCATGGAATCCTGATGGTAGAGTTCATATGCTTACAGGGGAAACTACTGATGGTAAGATATGTCGTATGAATATTAGTGAGCAGGAAGGCTCACTTTCTATTCTCAATTTCCACTATCTGGTCGGTACAAGCAATGGTGTTGAATACTTTACAGAACTTCATGAACTTGGTTTGTTTTCGGTTGAAGAAATGAAGGAAACTTTCAAAGTTGTCGAACTCAGCGTGAACTATGACAAAGATGGATTGACTGATAGAGGGTTGTATATAGCAAGACAAGATAATGCCTAACAAATCACTGCACAGGAATTGTCATTCGCTACGCTCATGCCAATCCAGTGAGTTCTGCGTTTTAGAGCACCGGTTTTACATTTTGAACAATTTAGAGTGAGAGCCTGTTCTGACCGGGATTAAGGTATCTGAAGTTATTTTATAAATGAGGAGCCAATCAGGAGCAATGTGACATTCACGGTAATTTTTCCATTTACCTGAGAGAGGATGATCTTGATAATGTTCATCCAATTTATTCTTTCGTGATAAATCTTCGACTAAGATTTTTAATTTTTCAATGTTCTTGTTTTGCTTCTGATTTTTTTTGTAGTCTTTTTTAAACTGGGAGGTATATTTAATATTCAATTATTCAACTCCTGGAACAGATCATCAACGGAGGAAACTTCGTTCAATTCCTCCCCCCTTTCAGTTTTCTCAAGGGTTTTAACGGTGAGGTCATTTGGAATCTTGATATCGAAAGGTATTCCTCGATGTAATGTAACCTGAGTTAAATATAGTGAGATTGCTTCAGACATTGACAAATTGAGTGTGTTCAAAATTTTTTGCGCTTTTTTCTTTAATTCAGGATTTATACGCGCTTGAATTGTTGCAGTTTTAGACATGATATACTCCAAAAATGTAGTTACAAATGCATTACATTGAATTTACAAATTTAAACTCTATATGCAAGTAAAAGTTCACAAACTAAAAATCGGTGCCCTAACGGCTTCAACTTGACGCCTTCAAGCGTGGCATGCGTAATGAATTTGGTAACAGTCGGCGCAAGTTAAGCTTAGCCGCATATTAAAGGTCCAAAGTCCCGCCGGAGGGCGGATCTTCGACAAGAAAAAACAGTATTCCCTTTCGATTTTTATCTACTTTTATTTGATTTTGAATCAAAAACACCCCGTAATCTTTTCTTTTCCTTCTTCTGACTCGATATTCTAAAGTGAGGCTGAATGATTGTTTTAAATCATCCGCACCAGCCGCATATTGGATTCTCCTGTGTCTTGTTTTAGACACAGGCGTCCGTCATTTTACGGACACAGAAATATTACGGTACCGTTAAAGGGGTGAGATAATTATTTCCAACGGTTAATCTTATCTCATCCCTTAAACCACGCCATTCGATTTATTAGAACTACCACCATTTGGCGGTTTTAGCGATAAAGCAGTACTGTGGTCACGGGCCACGCCAGTGGGCGGGCAGGCAGATGACCAGAAAAAAAAGATCACAGTTTCCTATGTTTAACTACGGAAAGAGACTTGGTTTATGAATCTAAATACAGAGTCTATTCTTCCACAAACAGCTCTGGATACATCCTTTAAGGATGTCTTTTTTTAAACTCAAGCCTCTTACCGCAGTGATATTACAAGGTAGACATCCCGGATCAATCGCTTAAGGAGACTGGATTTTGCCATACGTGGAAGAGCACTATCCGTCCAGGCGGCGCACCGGATCCTCAGGATGCCACCTTGAGAAAACGATCTTCATCAAAGGCAACTTTTTTCTTTAGCATATGATAAACAGCCACAGCAAACTTATGAGAGATGATACCACAGGCTAATTTCGCACAGCGTTTGGCTTCTAGTTTCTGATAATAGGCATTGATTCGCTCACTGGATTGCCGGGCATGTGTGATTATCTGACCGTATGCCCATTTCAGATAGGGATTTCCCATCTTTTGGTTTCTGCCGTACTTGTTTTTGCCGGCCGAAATTCTTTGCACACGGATAACCCGGCAATAGGAAGAATAGTTCTGCACCCTTGGGAAACGGTTAATATCATGGGTTTCATAAAGTATAGAAAGCGCCAGCATATATCACCAACCCCTGTTACACTTTACATCTTTACCACGAAACTCACAAATGCCTTGCTGGCGCAATAGCAATTGAACGTGCGTGTATGCTTCGCTGCGATGACGCACCAGACGGTGACGACGCCTTAAAAGATCACGTACGGCACGCATTTCTTTGGGATAGGGATACGCTTGTGGAAACAGATTACTCCGCATCAGGTGAGCGATCGTTTCAGCGTCCAGGGGATCATTCTTCTGCTTATTTCCGGCAATCGCTTTCATATAGGCAGCATGACCCAAATAAAATGGAATACCTGCTTCAACACAACCATCATAAAGCCAATAATAGTTGAACGTCGACTCCACCCCGGCAGCAATGTCTGGAAGAAAAGGAGTCAGGATTTGCTTGAATAGTGCAAAATTGTTTGGCATATTACGCTTGTAGAGAACCTGACCCTCACGGTCTAATATCTTGAGATACATGCTGTTGGCGTGAAGGTCAATACCACATAAATAACGTTGCTTAATTTTAGCGTAATTCATGAAAGGTCTCCTTATGTTATTGGTTAGGGGTAACCATAATATAATTATTGGGGGACCTTTTATAAAATATCGGTTAAGCGCCGATCGTTAGGCTGCTATATACAATAAAAAGAAAGTTTCTTGCTCTATGGGTATTCCACGTAATTCTCTATGCCCTTGTGGCAGTGGAAAGAAATATAAAAATTGTTGTTTTCAGAAAAATTTTATTGAAGTACCGACTAAGAGAAAAGATGTAGTATTTACAATGCTAGGGCAAGATAATATTACCCAGCAAATAACTAACATGGATTCTATTCCAACTCACAATGAAAGTGGGATAAGGCCGAATATTACGAAAGATCAGATGATGGATTTATGTCTCGATGAAATCTATACAATTTTGAAAGATGAAAAAGTAAATATGTTAGTAGATTTGGTAAACCTTGTAGTTCATGATATGGATATAGTTCCCACTTTTACATATAGAGAAATTGCAACACAAATTGAGAATGATAATAGATTTTCGATATATGAGAAGCAAATTTGTAGTTTAAGTGGGACAGATCCATTAAAGTTAATGGTTGATAATCTTTCATAAATCATTGTTTATAAATTAATTGGCAGCCTAACAATCTGCTCAACAGGAAGCCTTCAGCTGTGGCATGAAGTCACATCTTGCTTGCATCCGGCTCCTGTTAGCAGTGGCCGTTAGAATACCAATCTTTAATTTGCCTACTATGAAACATTTCTTTATATTATTTGTACAATTGTACAGATAGGAGAAAAATCTTGAACATTATAGTTGATACCTCCATCATTATCTCAGTTATCATTAATGAAGAAAATAAGAAACGTATTATTGAATTAACAAAAGGATCTAATCTCTTTGCTCCAGCTTCTTTACACTGGGAAATTGGCAATGCATTCTCAGCAATTTTTAAACGTGAAAAATTGAATATCAAACAAGCCAGGATTGCTTTGAAGTATTATAGTGAAATACCTATCAGATTTACCGATTTGGATCTAGAAAATGTTTTGAACATCGCAAATAAATATAAGATTTATGCATATGACGCATATTTTATCGAAACTGCTAAAGAATTGAATGCGCCACTATTTTCACTTGATAAAAATCTATTACAGATAGCAAGAAAAGAAGGACTAAAAGTAATTGAGGTATAAATGTGACTACATATACATATTCAGAGGCAAGGCAAAATTTTGCGGCAGTGTTGGATAAAGCTAAAAAAGAAGGAAAAGTGCTGATAAAAAAAAGAGATGGCTCGTCCTTTATTTTATCACCTTTACCATTGGCTGAATCCCCACTTAATGTAAGAGGAATTAATATAGATTTGACTTCGCAAGAGATCATTGATGTACTCAAAGAAGTAAGAAGAAGGTAACGGGCATCTAACAATCTGCTCAAGTCGAGGCTTCTGCAACCAGGAACTTTAAAAATCTTGTAACCGCTTTTAAACTAATAAAACAGGGATTCACAAAAAAGGGGGGGGATAACTATGCAAAAACGGCTTCAGATTTTAATACCGCTAATAGGTCTTTTGATTGTATTTGGTTTCGAAAAAATTTTAGCCTGTACCAATTTCTTAATCTCAAAGGGTGCCACAACAGACGGCTCAACGATGATTACTTATGCGGCTGATTCTCATGTACTGTATGGTGAGCTTTATTTTACACCGGCTGCTGATCACTTGCCCGGTGAAATGTTAGATATTTACGAGTGGGACACCGGCACATTTCTGGGGGAAATAAGGCAGATACCTCATACCTATTCCGTAGTGGGTAATATGAACGAGCACCAGGTTTCCATTGGCGAAACAACCTGGGGCGGTAGAAAGGAACTACGGGATTCATCGGCTATTATGGATTACGGCAGTTTGATGTATGTTACCTTACAAAGGGCGAAAACAGCACGCCAGGCCGTAAAAAATATGGGTGAGCTTGTTGAAGAATACGGCTATTACAGCAGCGGAGAATCGTTTTCCATTGCCGATCCCAACGAAGTGTGGATTATGGAAATGATCGGTAAAGGGCCGGATAAAAAGGGAGCGGTCTGGGTTGCCCGCAAAATACCCGAGGGTTATATTAGCGGCCATGCCAATCAGGCCCGAATCCGGCAATTCCCCTTGGATGATCCTGATAACTGTCTTTATGAAAAAGATGTCATTAAACTGGCTAAGGATAAGGGCTGGTTTGAGGGGGGAGATACCGATTTCAGTTTTGCAGATGCTTATGCTCCTCTGGATTACGGAGCGCTGCGTTTTTGCGAATCCAGAGTCTGGATTATGTTTCACCGGGCGGCGCCCTCACTTAATTTATCAATGGATTATGTTAAAGGTGTTGATATAACAGAGCCCATGCCCCTCTGGATAAAGCCGGATAATAAACTCTCGGCCCGTGATGTAATGGAATTAATGCGCGATCATTTTGAAGGCTCTGATTTTGACATGACTAAAGATGTTGGCGCCGGTCCATATAGCCTGCCTTACCGCTGGCGTCCGCTTACCTGGGAAGTGGACAGTGTGGGGTACTGTAACGAGCGGGCAACTTCGACACAGCAGACGGGATTTTCATTTGTCGCCCAGGCCCGTTCCTACCTGCCCGATCCCATCGGCGGCGTTCTGTGGTTTGGTGTGGACGACACTTACAGTACGGTTTATGTGCCCATGTATTGCGGTATCAAAAAGGTTCCGCATAATTTTGCGGTCGGCACCGGTGACTTCCAACACTTTACCTGGGAATCAGCCTTTTGGGTATTCAATTTTGTTTCCAATTACAGCTATCTTCGCTATAACGCAATGATAAAAGACGTTCAAAAAGTTCAGCGTGAACTGGAAGGGAAATTTGCAGCAGATCTGCCAGGGATAGATAACGCCGCTGTGAAGCTGTATAAAGAATCGCCCCAGCTAGCCATTGATTATTTAACAGAATATTCTGTTGAAATTGCTAGCCTGACTGTTAATCGCTGGAAAAAATTGGGTGAGTTTTTGATTTATAAATATCTCGATGGCAATGTAAAGGATGAATTGGGCAATGTAACAAAACCGGGATACCCGAAATTCTGGTACCGCAATATTGTTAATAAGACAGGCGATCAGTTTGAAATAAAGAAGTTGGAGGGTGAAGAAGGGCATTAGTTATAGTTCGATTTCACCAGAATATATAAATTTCAGCCTAACGAATAAGGTTAGATTGTGAGAGCGGAGCGAACCACAATCTGAACCGTTTGTAACAAGCGTATCAACTCGGACCCTGTGAGATAGGCGTGAAAATATTGCTATAAATATATTTTTTCACTTATCTCACGGGACTGGTTATGCGCCAACCGTTATGTTCTAAAAAAAAGGAGATATTAATTATGAAAAAGAGTCAAATAGGATATTTGATTATAGCAAGTGCTATTGTTTGGGGCGCTGTAATAATAATCGGATGCGCCTTAAAATTGAAAGGTACACCATATTATGATGAAATAAGCCCTATTCTTATTGGTGGGGCAGGTTTCCATTTATTATTTATATGGGGTCCTTTAGGAAGTCAATTTCGGAAAAATAAAGAAGAAAAATCGGAAATGGATCAATCAAATTCTTAAGACAATAACTGGAAAAAGGAAATCCGGGCCAGCTTACATCAATATGTATAGCGTATTTAAATAGGTATACTCCAATTGTTGAGTAAGAATGGAAATACATAACAAAAAAATCAACCTGAATAAAAACGCGTTGAGCGTTTTCGGTAGGGATATGACAGCAAGCGTTTTTGGCAGGTTAGGTTTCCACCGCCACAGTCCGGCGCAAATCATTTTCAAGCAAGGAGAAAGAGATATGGGTGATAAAGGAAAAAGAGATAAAGGAAAAAGGGAACAACAAAAAAAGGCTCAGCTTAATCCAAAGGAAAAACGAAAATTGAAAAAAGAAAAGAAGAAATAAATGCCCCGTGCCGTCCGGCGACCTTAAATCAAGCACGGAAGTTGTGTGCCAGTTACTTGAATAAAGGGATCATAAGAAGAAACCACAGAGATGGTTATAAGTAAAAAGTAAAAAGGAAAAAGGAAAAAAATCTCAGAATGGTATGCACTACTTTTTACTTTAAACTTTTACCTTTTTACTTTATAGTATACTCCGTGTACTCTGCCTGCCCCGTAAAGGCTGGCGGAGCCAGACTGGTATGGGGTGGTTATTTTTTACACTACCCCAAAATGTTATAGGAGCAATTAATGAAAACTCTCAACAGGCGAAAGTTTTTACGTCTCTCCACCACTGCGGTTTCTTCATTCATGATAATTCCGAGAAGTGTCTTGGGCGGCAAAGGTTATGTGCCGCCGAGTGATAAGCTCAACGTTGCAGCAATAGGTGTAGGAGGACAGGGAGCATGGGATCTGCAAAATCTCGAAAGTGAAAATATTGTTGCGCTATGTGATGTGGATTGGGCACATGCTGAGGAAACCTTTAAGCGCTACCCAAATGTAAAAAAATATCGTGATTTTCGGATCATGCTTGAAAAAGAAAAAAATATCGATGCCGTGCTTGTGGCAACGCCAGACCATACACATGCAATAATGTCGATGTATGCCCTGAAAATGGGCAAGCATCTTTATTGTGAAAAACCTCTGACGCACACGGTCTACGAAGCCCGAAAAATTGCCGAGGCTGCCAGGGAAGCAAACGTGGCAACTCAAATGGGCAACCAGGCTATGGCTTATGAAGGAAACCGATTGATCAATGAATGGATATGGGATGGTGCGATAGGGCAGGTTCATGAAGTGCATGTCTGGTCCGATCGCCCGACCCGCTTGGGGACCAGGGATTTGTGGTGGCCTCAGGCAATGGAACGGCCGCGCGATGAACCGGAAATACCTGCGACCCTGGATTGGGACTTATGGCTTGGGCCAGCTCCATATCGTCCTTATCATCCGGCTTACGTACCATTCTTGTGGCGCGGCTGGTGGGATTTTGGAGAAGGCGGCCTGGGTGATATGGGAATACACAATATCGCTCCTGCTTTTTCAGCTTTGAATCTCGGGGCTCCCACGAGTGTGCATTCAAGTTCGACTCCAGTTTACAAAGAGACGTTGCCCTGGGCATCCGTAGTGCATTATGAATTTCCAGCGCGCGGTGATATGCCCCCTGTAAAGCTGCATTGGCATGATGGCGGTATTCTTCCGGAACGCCCGGAAGAGTTGGAAGATGGAAGACGAATGCCGCGTGAAGATGGGATGATATTTGTCGGTAATAAAGGCAAAATGCTGGTTACAGGCTGGGGAGGTGAAAGCCCGCGGTTAATACCGGAATCGAAGATGCAAGAATATGAACTTCCACCCAAAACACTGCCCCGTTCTATTGGGCATCATCAAGAGTGGATTGAAGCGTGCAAAAATGGCACCACGACACGATCAAATTTTGACTTTGCCGGACCATTAACCGAAGCTGTTCTATTAGGACTCGTTTCTGTCCGACTGGGAGGAAAGAAATTATATTGGGACAGCGAGAATCTTTCGGTGAAAAACAGTCCCGAAGCCAATGAGCTTTTGAATTATCACTACCGTGAAGGTTGGACGCTGTAATTGTTGGTTTATGGAAATAAAGTTATAACCCAAATAGGTGGAAATTGACATGAACAAGAAAATAGGCATTGGCCTAGTTGGATCGCAGTTCATCTCAACGATTCATGCGGAATCTCTGAAAACTGTGCATGATGCAGAAATCCTGGCGGTTGTGTCGCCCTCGAAAGGGCATGCCCGCGATTTTGCAGAAAAATTTAATATTCATCATTATTTCACAGACATTGATAAAATGTTGGAAATAGATGAAATCGACATGATTGTGATTGGTGCGCCAAATATGTTTCATTGCGAGATCACGTTGGCAGCCGCGCGGGCCGGTAAGCATGTCGTCGTTGAAAAGCCACTGTGTTTGAACCTTGATGAAGCGGATCAAATGATTGAAGATTGCAAGAAGGCCGAGGTCAAGCTGATGTATGCCGAGGAACTTTGTTTCGCGCCAAAATATGTGCGTCTCAAACAATTGTTGGATCAAGGCGCTTTGGGCGTTCCGGTGCTCCTGAAGCAATCAGAGAAACACGACGGACCGCACGCTCCGCATTTTTGGGATGTGGAACAGTCCGGCGGAGGCGTCGCAATGGATATGGGATGCCATGCTATTGAATTTTTCCGTTGGATGCTCGGGCGCCCCAAAATAAAATCCGTTTATGCACAGATGGGTACTTACTTCCATAAGGATAAAACCAAAGGCGACGACAATGCCATCATCATCCTCGAATTTGAAAACAATGTTATGGCTATGGCGGAAGAAAGCTGGACGAAACTCGGCGGTATGGACGATAAGGCCGAGGTTCACGGCACAAAAGGGGTCGCTTACGCAGACCTTCTTCAAGGTAATTCTATCCTGACTTATAGTCTTACGGGTGTCGATTATGCCGTAGAAAAGGCTGGAATTACCAAGGGCTGGAGTTTCACCATGTATGAAGAATTTTGGAATTACGGTTTTCCTCAGGAGTTCGACCATTTTGTAGATTGTGTTAAAAATGATAAACACCCGGAAGTTACAGGAGAGGATGGCCGCGCTGTCCTGGAAGCGATATTCGCTGCCTATCAATCTGCCGGAAGTGGCCAAAAAGTGTCGCTTCCGTTTGAAACAGACGCGGATAAACCCTATAAGCTTTGGAAATAATAGAACGTTGAAAACGCAGAAAAAACTCGATGGATTTCACACCAGGTAGTTCATTACTTATAGGTTGTACGGGAGTTCCGGACAATTGCGATTCGATTCACGCAAAAAGAGGAGAAAATTATGCAAAGCAAAATATGGCTCGTTTTTTTGCCGTTGTTTTTGGCAAGCTGTGGCATTAAATCGCTTGACGAAGGATCGGAAAATGCCACCGTTGATAAAAGCAATATTTTAGGACGATGGGATTTAACCGTTTATGACATCCAGGGCGTCTATCCTTCCTGGTTCGAGATCAAAGAGGAAAATGGCGAATTGAATGGCCAATTTGTCGGTCGAGTCGGGAACGCCCGTCCCATTCGCTATATCCACTTTGACGGTAGCCAGCTTTATCTTTCATTACCTCGGCAGTATGAAAGGCCAGTTGAAGATTTACTCTTTATCGGTAAAGTAAAAGATGGGAAAATCGAAGGCAAAACCAGAAGTGAGATCGGGCATGTTATCCGCTTTAATGCTGAGCGAGCGCCGGCACTCGAATTTCGAGGACAGCCAGAGTGGGGTGAAACGATAAAGCTTATCCAAAACGATTTGTCGAATTGGATGCCCCGGAATCCAAACCATGATAATCACTGGCAAATTGAAAATGATATGCTTGTCAATAATAAGGCGGGTGTCGATCTCATATCAAGACAAACATTTACTGATTTCAAATTGCACTTAGAGTTTAATATTCCTGATAGCGGCAACAGTGGTATCTATTTGCGTGGGCGGTATGAAGTGCAAATAGAAGATAATTTTGGCAAAAAACCTGACAGCTTAAAGGCAGGAGGAGTTTATGGATTTATTGTGCCACGGAAAATGGCGATAAAACCTGCAGGTCAATGGAATTCATACGATATCACTTTACTCGACAGGAAAGTAACAGTTATACTCAATGATGAGATGATTATCAATAACATTGAGATTCCTGGTATAACAGGTGGGGCGCTAGACAGTAGAGAGGCAGAACCAGGTCCGCTCATGTTGCAAGGGGATCATAGTGCTATTCGCTTCAGGGATATTTTCTTGACGCCTGCAAAGTGAGATGAATCAAACGAGGATTACTTACCCTGATGCGAACAGACCCTACCCTGAATACTGATAAAAACCAGTAATTATTACCCTTGGTTCTCAGTCTGTAGTTGTACATTTTTTTCGTTAGCTGAAGTAATATTTAGAAACCATATGTTGAATATGAGCAGATCATGAAAATTGTTAATTTAACAAAAGAGTATGAAGGCAATTATTTTGTTTGTCTTGAAGATTGGTCAGATGAAATAAGGGAAGCTGGAAATCACAAAGAACACTGGTATCGAAAAATGAAAGATAAGGGCCTGTGTGTTAAATTGGCCGTAAATGATGAGGAAAAACCAGTTGGCATGATTCAATATCTCCCAATCGAATATTCCTTTGTTGAAGGCAGCGAATTATATTTTATTCTGTGTATCTGGGTCCACGGATATAAAAACAAGGGGGTTGGAAATTATCAGAAACAGGGGATAGGTAAAGCGTTAATAATGGCAGCGGAAGAGGACGTGAAAAAGAGAAATGTGAAAGGGTTAGTTGCTTGGGGGGTGCCTCTACCAGTATTTATGAAAGCATCCTGGTTTAAAAAACAAGGATATGTTCAAGTAGACAAAGAAGGCTTTTTCGGTCGGGTTTTATTGTGGAAACCATTTTCGGATGATGCTATTCCACCAAAATGGATTGAAGCCAAGAAAGACCCGGAATTATACCATAACAGGGTAACTGTAACAGGATTTATTAATGGATGGTGCCCTGCTTACAATATGGTATTTGAAAGGGCGAAGCGTGCTTCTTTAGAACTTGGAGACCAGGTTGTTTTTCATGAGATAAATACCTTTAATAAGGAAGTGTTTGACGAATGGGGCATTTCTGATTCTTTATTCATTAATGGAAAAAAAGTTAATACCGGCCCGCCTCCATCCTATAAGAAAATAAAAAAGAAAATAGCAAAGAAATTGAAAAATTCTCACTCAAGTTCATCTTAGTTTCAATTGATCAATTTCTTCAAGTGTAACCGGATTTAATACTTCCATAAAAACAGATTTTCCATCTATATGAAAAAAAACAAGCGCATGCTGAGTAGTAAAGCTTGTCACTTGTGTTGACCAGGGAACTGATTCCTGAGCATAATAGGGAGCACCGGCAGCCCCGTTGTTGATCTGATAAATGGGTCTTGATATATTGATTTTTTCCTGGTCATAGTTGGGGGGATAAATGACTGTCTCATCAGTTATTTTAAGTTTGTTATAATTATGTTCATCCCCGGTAAGAATGGCCACCGTTTTCCGGCTTTTATTTACTATGATATCCAACAAATCATCACGCCTTTCGATTATACCTTTTTCCAGAGGTATGCCGGCTACGGAAGGACGGATCAGGTTATTTCCGTTATACCACATGTCATCCATTACATGGCCACCGTTCGGAAAAAACGGTGTGTGTACCGTCACAAATACATGGTCGATCGCAAGATCATTTTCGAATTCTTCAACGGTTGTTTTAAACCAATCCAATTGCTGATCCATAATATAACCATGCACGCCCCCACTGATATGTGGTATGTGATGAGTACTTGGTGCATACCAGTAATTAGAGTTCAATACAATAACCGCTACATTATCATAGATATAATAAAATACGTTTTCACTATAACTGGGGAAATCCTGAGTTTTGGGATCCGGATCATAACTTGTTCCATCTTCACTTTGCGGGCCATTTTTTGGATTAACAAAATTATTAGCAAAAAGTTTTTCACTGGATTCCTGATCGTATGGAAAACGATCGACACCGAATGCTGTTTTGGACCAGGGATTTCTATCACCGAAACTGCGCATAACCGATTCGTGATTTCCAATGCCTTCATAAACCGGAATATAATGAGCATATGGTTCGATGGCTCGTTTCCAGTTAGTGTATTGAAGATTCATCGCCTCTACATCTGTCAAATACCCGTCAATTAGGTCTCCGGTAAATTGCATGAAAGCAACATTTTTAAAAGAATTAAGAGCCATGATCTTACGCATTATATAAAAATTGGCGCCAAACAGATCACGTTCACCCCCCCCCTGTCCACTTCTTGAATCGCTGCAATATGAGAAAACAAAGGGCTTTCTAGATCCCGGTTTTGGCGCTGTGTTAAATGAAAAGGATTGCTCATTATCGCCATATTGTACGCGATACGAATATTTTGTATCTGCTTTCAGTCCTGTAATTGTAATTTCATGATAAACCGTACTTTTTGTATCTCGAAATGTTTTATCATCGATAATGACCAGAGTAGGAACAGCCCTGTTTGTTTTAAATGAAATCACGGCTCCACTCTCGGAAATGCAATCAACAAAAGGTCCATCTGTCAAAGTAATATCTACTTTGAATGGCCCCATTCCCCGGAAAGAAACTTTACCATCGTATAAAATTTTTCCTTTCTCGTTGACTACCCGATATCCGATTGTTCCCTTTTGTGTTTCCTCCCATCCAACCATATCGTACTTACCCATTAAATTTTTCATTATATTAATCGTTGCGATACCATCTTTGATGGGGGCGGGATACTTAAAATAAACCGGTGATGGATGTTTGGAATCGCCATAAGGGATAAAGCCATAATAGAGAATACCTGCAAATGTAGAATCATTAAAATCAAAAGTGATTCCTGAATCAGTTCCTTTTGGATTCCCCTGAAGCTTCTTAATAGAATATAAATGTTCTGAGCGAAATTCGTAATGTTTTTCATTATCAAATTCTACGTATAGCCGATTATCCTGATCATTTTGAATATTTGAATGGACAGCCGGTATTTGCGATTGGGCGGAAATGAAAAAAACGAAAGTTATAAGACAGGTGGAAATTTGAACGGTTGGTTTCATCGGTTTTCCAACTAAATGTAATAAAAAGTATTATTATGTCGTTAAATTCGTGTCACAAACATTTAAATTATAATACGATCCGGGATTAAAAGCAATTCTATAATTTGAAATGTACGGTGATTTTATCTTAAGGATGAGTTAAATAAAAAAACCGCCATCTGTTTTACAACTAATGATAGATGGCAGTTCTAAATATTGATTGAAAAGATTGGATAAAATTTCCTTCTGTTTAAAAAAGGAACATACTGTTTATAAATTTTACCAGGTATTTTTTTCATATAGAAGTAACCCATATTTGATGGATATCTTTCATATTTGGATGCTTAGCATGCTCTGGATAACATTCCGGGTTGGAAGTATGAATTTTTCTACACAAATGCAATGCATCCTTATTGTTATTTGAATTGATAGTACATATATTGGCATTATACAGAAACTATCTACTTACTTGTTAGCCTTTAAAAGTAAGATATTGAAATATTCAACATTACATAGATTCAACATAATAGATTCACTTCATTTTCTGATAGGAGTAATAATTGTTATTCCATTTATTCCCACAACAAATATTAATGCCCAAAACACATGGAGTTTGAAGGGAGGAATAAATTATTCAACTTTTTGGGATGATCACAACAAGAGTGCGATAGCTGGTATTTCCGTAGGTGTAAGTCGGTATTGGAGTATTGAAAATAGGATTGGAATTGTTCTTGAGATCAACTATACAGAAAAAGGAGGGATACTGAACAATAAAGCAATTGGGCCATATCAAGTTGTTCCACAAATTATATATACTTATAATATTGAGACTTCTGTCGGTTTTTTAGAAATTCCAATTTCTCTCGAGTATGATCTTATAAAAAACCGGAAATGGGTTCTAAAATTTTATCCTGGTATTTTTCTTTCTTTTCCTATTGTAGATAATTCAGAATTAACACAGAGACTGTATTATTTCACATATGATCCTGATAACCCCGAACATCGGAGTTATAATTTTGAATATTATTATTATGACGCATCCGGATTTGGTATATGGAATGAAGATCGTAAACAGAACTGGGGCCTTATACTGGGCACCAAAATTAAATACATAAATTATTTTCTGGAGGTACGTTATACTTTTGATTTGGAGGCATTAGGTTTTGTAAACAGAATTTCACGAATAAATAAAAAACTACACTCAATTAGAGCATTAGTTGGAATCAACCTTTAAATGTTATTCATGAATTCAGGCTAACAATGGCATCAAGAACTATCTTGGAAGTTTAAAAAATGAAACCTATTTTGCATATTGTTTTGTTAATAATTCCCATTCTACTTAAGGCAGATGCAATATTTCCTCCACCTCAGAATCTTCAATTAAAACATTGGTATGCTCTGGGAAATTATTTTCAATTATCATGGGATACACCTGATACCAATCAGACAGATGCACAATTAATGGGATATTTGCTCTATAGAAATTTGATATTTTGTGACACACTTTCAAGCACGTCTAATATTTATCTGGATTTTGAGCCACCATTTATAAATGATACTATATGCTATTATTTAACTGCATATTATATAAATCCAATTGGTGAATCGGAACCGACTGATACTGTATACCATGTAGGTATTGCAATTGGCATTGAAGACAAAGATTTACGAACACCACTAAATTTGAAATTTATTAAAAATTATCCCAATCCATTTAATCCCATTACAACAATTGAATACCACATCCCCCAATCAGGAATTGTACAAATCTCGGTTTTAGATGTTCTGGGTAAGAAAATTGAAATATTAGTAAATGAAAAACAAAATTTTGGAGATTATAAAGTGACTTTTAATGGTAATAAATATCCAAGCGGATTGTATTACTACCAGATAAGATATGCAAATTATTATGTTACAAAAAAAATGGTTTTGATAAGATAATTAATAAAGATTTGCCTAACCCCGGCTTCAACTTGACGCCTTGGACCGAGGCATGAGTAGTGACTTCGGCAAAAGTAGGCGCAAGTTAAGCCTGTTCGTTATGCGCTTGTATATAATGTTTGAAATGTTCAGATTTGAAGGTATTTTACTGTTTTAAAACAAAACAATTATTAATTTATATCCGGGCTAAACGCAATACATTTATCGGGATGTTATGTGCAATTGACAAGCAACATTTTTATGAAAATAAAAAAATAAGGAGTTTAATTATGTATGCAAGAACATCTCTGTATCTTATATTTTCATTTTTAATTATATTTTCCTTTTCTTGTGGTAAAGATAAAGGTGAATCACTAGTTAATCAAAAACCATTACCTGAATATATCATTTTAGATAAAGTTAAATTATTGAATGGAAATATTTATGCTGATATTTTAATAAAGAGTTATTCAAAAAACACGCCTGTTGATGAACGTGAATCAACAGTTAAAGTTATTTCTCAAAAAGAGAATATAAATGAAATATCTTTATACTCAACTGAAAATGCTAAAAAAGCAAACTTTTCTAGCTCTTTTTCTAAAAAACACCCTAACGCTTTAAAAAATGGTTATCTAGGAAGTTATAAAAATGGCATTTTTACACCAGGGGAAAAACTATATCCATAATGTTATCTTCTGTAAAATGCTCGTCAACTGCATATAACAGCGTGCATCCAACATTGGCAAAAGCTTGGAAAACGGCCAACGTCGGATCGCACGCGAAACGTTAAAGCCAAGTAGGAATCTAAAAATGTATCACAGTAATCCAAGGGCGCACATAACAATAGCATTGAGTAGGAATTTAACCGCCGGAGTATGAATTCAGGGTTTGAGCATTTTACAGCGCTTAAATCCTCTTATGCTTAGGGGTTAGGTGTGGAAAGACGAATTTGTTTGTGTCGCAACGTTGAAGGGTATTCGAAAAATGACGGTACTATTGACGCTTTTAAGAAAACCAAATGCTAATCCTCTCTTGGTGATACCCAGAGAGTTTTTGGATTGGGCTAAAGATGATCTAAGAACGAATGACAAGCGCTCAATTGGTAACGGACTTGGAAACATTAAGAAAGCCATCCATTGTCGCATTGACGAGCTTATTGACAGCACACACATTAAGTATTGTAAAAACTGGAATAAACGAGCCGATACTGATACAAAACTTGAAGCCTTAAAGCTTTTGAATATCAAGTATACATCCGTTGTGTCATTGCTGACAGACATCAGAAACAAATACGAACATTTTTACAAACTTCCTGAATACAAGCAAGCCCTTGCGTATTTGGATACAGCAGAAATGTGGATTGACTTCTCCTATAACAAATGCTCCTTCAATAAAATCGGTGTCGTAAAGCTCGAAACAAAGGGATTCGGAGTTCAATCTGGAGCTAATGGAATGAAATTGACGGATTGCACGATTGACAGCAACTCCGACTTGGACTATCTTTGGGAAAGCAAAAAAGAAGTTCACGAAATTAAAAATGGTAACCTGACAATAAAACCTATGGACACATGTGACTGGAAAAGCATGGCGAAGTATGAAGCAAAACACTTGATTTTCGAGGGGACGCCAAACAAAACGGAGTTTAACCTCCCCTCTCGGCTTTTGACAACAGTCTACAAGAAGGCTCTAAAACAATTAATAAAATAAAAATGGCGCACGGGTGCCCTTGACAATACAAAAAATCCAATTAGAAGTGGCTTTAGCCCGTGCCTAAGCGCAAGTCCTGAGGAGCAATGCAGGTGCCTAACAAGGCAAATTGAGCCGACGCGCTTCTCATGCACGATTTCTAATTTCCGGAAATGCGAGACTTTTGTGCTTCTCCAGAGTTGAGTGTCAAGCGCGCGCCTGATTTGCGTCGTTATATGACAAAAATGTAAAGATCTTGAGAACAGAAGAGGAAATCCTGGTTCAGTTTGATGGGTGGGCGCGGGGGAACGATTTAGTCCGTGCTGCCGTCCTAACCAGCTCACGCGTTGACCCTAAGGGAACTACCGACTTCTTGTCGGACTACGATATTGAGCTGTACGTGGCTGACATTATGCCATTCCAGAAAGATGATGAGTGGCTAAGTGCCTTTGGCCCCATCATAGTAAAATGGCCGCTCAGACCACGTTCTACATTTGACGAGAAATGGCTCACTCGACTTGTTCTCTTCAAGGACGGCGTGCGAATCGATTTTCAGATTACGGATCAGACTACTATTGAACCAGATGCCTATGATAACGGATACAGAGTACTCATCGACAAGGAAAACCTTACATCGGCTTTACAAGAACCGACATTTTCGAAATACATTATCAAGAAACCTTCCAGACAGGAGTATGAAATACTGGTTCATGAATTCTGGTGGGACGCAATCTCTGTGCCAAAATGCCTTTGGCGGGATGAATTGCCTTTTGCAAAATATATGTTCGATAATGTCCTTCGATACTCTTTCCTGCAGAAGGTTGTCGAATGGTACATTGGTTTACAGAATGACTGGTCCGTGAGAACTGGAATCTGTGGCAAAATGTTCAAGCACTATCTTGATGTCGAAACTTGGAGGGATTACGAATCTACTTGCGCCGGAGCAAATGTCGAAGAGAACTGGCGGGCCTTCTTCAAGACTATTGAGTTCTTTAGAAAGCTGGCAAGAGCAGTTGGGACAGGTCTCGGCTACGACTATCCTATGGAATTGGACGAAGAAGTGACGCAATACTGCTTAAGGATTCGAAACACTAATACCAAACGACGCTAACGAATAAGGTTAGATTGTGAGAGCGGAGCGAGCCACAATCTGAACCGTTTGTTGGACAAGCCCGGATTGCACATTATATATGAAAATATCTTTTTGAGAGTGGGGTCTTCTCA
>JAUVVS010000210.1 GCA_030604545.1 Deltaproteobacteria bacterium
ATAACAACTTAACCACTCAAGCACTTAACTATTTAACGAGGTATGAAGCTTATAACAACGCTCATTATAAATGACTTTGTCAATATCATGTTTTCATAGCCATTTCATTTAAAAAGTTAAAAAATGTTACGAATTTATTTTTATGTTGACGTGCAATAATATATTGCTTTAACTACAAAACGTCTGTTATATTTCATGTAAGTTTATTTCAACAGATAAATTGATGGCTGAAAGCCACAAAGGCACTAAGACACCAAAATTACAGAACTATATATTTTTCTTTCTTACTTCTCCTTGTGCTTTTGTGCCTTGGTGGTTGAAAAATTACACAAAAAAAGAAAAGGAGAAATTTATGAACGATTCCTTGAACCCATTCAAAATTGCACAACAGCAGCTCGACGGTGCAGCCGATAAGCTTGGTCTGGATTCCGCCACGCACGAACTGTTGCGTTGGCCTATGCGAGAGTTAAAGGTTATCCTTCCAGTGAAGATGGACGATGGTATCACAAAAATCTTCCATGCTTTCAGAGTAGCTTACAATACCTCACGCGGACCAGCAAAAGGGGGCATTCGCTGGCATCCCGACGAGACTATTGATACTGTTCGTGCATTGGCTGCCTGGATGACGTGGAAAACTGCCGTAGTAGACATCCCCTTGGGAGGCGGCAAAGGTGGAATCATCTGCAATCCCAAGGAACTTTCGGAATCGGAAAAAGAACGCCTTGCCCGTGCCTATATACGTGCCATTGCAAAAACATTGGGCGTAGCTCAAGACGTCCCTGCTCCGGATGTTTATACAACTCCACAGATAATGGCATGGATGATGGACGAATATGAAACTATTGTAGGAGAAAAACATCCTGGAGTCATAACCGGCAAGCCATTGCCATTGGGAGGTTCACCCGGACGTGCAGATGCAACTGCTAGAGGTGGAGTCTATATATTACGGGAAGCTGCCAAAGTCCACGGTATTAATCTTCATGGAGAAACTATGGCAATCCAGGGATTCGGCAATGCCGGGCAGTTTGCCGCTACTATTGGAGAAGAACTGTTAGGATTAAAGCTCATCGCTGCATCGGACTCTAAGGGAGGTGTTTACAATCTCAAAGGAATCGATGCCAAAAAAATTGTGGATTACAAGCTTCAAAACGGCAGTCTTAAGGGATTCCCTGATGCAGATGAAATTACAAATGAAGAGCTCCTTGAACTGGAAGTAACTGTTCTTATCCCTGCTGCGCTTGAAAACGTAATCACGGAAGAAAATGCAAACAATCTGCGGTGTAAGTTTTCCTGTGAGCTGGCCAACGGGCCCACAACACCTGCGGCAGACGATATTCTCTACAATAACGGCATTATCGTGTTGCCTGATTTTCTGGCAAATGCAGGTGGAGTTACCGTCTCTTATTTCGAACAGGTGCAAAACACATACAATTTTTTCTGGACGTTAGATGAAGTTCAACGGAGACTGGATGAAAAGATGACGCTGGCTTTCAAGGGTGTTTATGAAATGCAACAGCGCGAGAAAGTTGATATGCGACGGGCAGCCTATTTCGTAGCTGTCTCAAGGGTGGCGGAAGCGTGCAAACTTCGCGGCTGGGTATAGGGTTTTAATAAGAAATATGATTAAACAACAAAACCAACTGAACTTGATCAAAACCTACCGAATGTTCCAAAAGATGATGAATTACCCGCAGCTCCTCGATTCAATGCGTGAAATTTTCCTTTCAGCCTTGGCAACAAGAAAAATTGTAGATGAAGAGACTATCCGTCAAGAGGCTCTTAAAAAACTTCACGATGAAAACCAGGAAACAGATGAGGAAATAATCAAAGAATATACGAATCTCTTTATTGATCTATATTTTGCCAATTTCTTTAGTGAAGAGGAAATCGAAAACCATATCAATCTCGCAAGAAAACAGGACAACTTTAGGAATCTAAATTATATCGCAAATTTGGAGCGGGCAACCTCAAAGCAAATTAAACGGGCGCTAAAGGAATTTTGCGAAATCCCCCTTGGAGATCTCTTTATTTCTCCCAATGAGGCCGAGGGGGCAAGGGTCGCCCTCATCAATCATTTTATCTCAAATCAATTACCTTTCATTGGTATTGCCAAAAAGCACATCACCATCCGAGATATAGATGAGCTAGCTGATCACACCTTTTTGAACCCTCGTCGCCCGGGAAGAATCGGAGGAAAATCTGCCGGTATGTTTCTCGCCCATAAAATTCTAGTACCTACGCTTGTCGATGGAGACCCGGAAATAGAACGATATGTGAAAATACCGGAGTCATATTATTTCAATACGGGTTTCTTTTCAGACTTCACCGATTATAACAAACTTTACCAGTTCCATAGCCAGAAATACAAGACCCGTGAAGTAATAGAGGAGGAGTACAAGTATATCTCAAAACTTTTCAATAAATCCTCTTTTCCTCCCGATGTTGTAAATGATTTCCGGAAATTTTTAAATCAAGTGGGGGAACACCCTCTCATACTTAGATCTTCCAGCCTTCTTGAAGATAACTTCGGGTATGCTTTTTCAGGAAAATATGATTCAATATTTCTTGCCAACCAGGGGGGTCTGGAAAAGCGTCTTAATGAGTTCATATGGGGGCTCAAACAAGTACATATGAGCACTTACGGCCCAGAGCCCATTAGTTATCGCATCGATAATAATCTAATCGACTTTGATGAAAGGATGAGTGTCCTCGTTCAGAAGGTCGTGGGTCGCCGTTTCGGAGATTATTTCTTTCCCTTTGCAGCCGGTGTGGCATTTTCCTATGCTTCTTACAGCTGGACCCAGCGCATAAATAAAGAAGATGGGATAATTCGTCTTGTTTTCGGCCTTGGAACCCGTGCAGTCGATCGCACGGGACAGGACTACCCTAGAATGGTCCATTTAAGCCACCCCATGCTTCGTCCCGAAGTTGAAGCAGAACAAATAAGCAAATATTCACAGAAGATTGTAGACGTTCTAAATCTAAAATCCGGGCAATTGGAATCTATACCCTTTACCACGCTCATGCAAAGGTCTATACATCCGGATTTATATTATGCCGTATCCATCAATCAGGATGGACATCTTTCTCCTCCTATGTTCAAAGGACAGCCGATTGATCCAAGCAGAGCGTGTCTTACATTCGAAAATCTGCTTACCAAAACAACCATTAGCAGATTGATGAAAAAAATCCTCAGTCAATTGCAGGAGTCCTATGGAAGGCCTGTGGACGTAGAATTTGCCTTTGATGATGAAAATCTTTATATTCTTCAATGCCGTACACTCTCTGTGAGCAAAGACATAGGCGAGGTTCACATTCCGAAAAATATACCACAAAATCGGATCCTTTTTACTAATAATCTGGTTGTTTCAAGCGGCATTATAAAAGACATAGAATATATCGTTTATGTAGACCCAAAAGCATATGGGAAACTTCCTACTTACGACGAAAAATTTACCATCGGCAGAGTGATAAGCCGCTTAAACAGGCTTCTCCATTACAAACGTTACGCGCTTTTAGGACCTGGTCGCTGGGGTAGTAATGATATCAACCTGGGTGTGAAAGTAGGCTATGACGACATAAATCACACTTTGATCCTGGGTGAAATTGCTTTTGAGGAAAAAGGCTATACACCGGAGGTGTCTTATGGCACTCACTTTTTCAATGACCTTGTAGAAGCTCAGATTACCCCCATTGCTATTCTACCGGATCAAACAGATACCGTATTCAAAGAGGATCTCATCATCCATGCTCCCAATCAGCTTTCATCTATGGCTTCAGATCTTGCTTCCTACGAGTCAGTCGTACACGTCATCCATATCCCTTCGTTCATCGATGGCCGTTTTTTGCAGGTTTATATGGACAATAAAGAACAGCAAGGGATTGGTTTTTTTGGTGATAAAGAGTAATGAGATGCGTGCTGTAATACAAAGGGTTAAAGAGAGTTCAGTAACAGTAAAAAATGAGATAATTGGAAAAATTGGTAGAGGCCTTCTAGTATTGCTTGGGGTGGCAAATGAAGACAAAGCCGATGATGCTGAATATCTGGCAGATAAGATTACAAACTTGAGAATTTTTGAAGATGATAAAGGAAAAATGAATAGGTCTTTGCTCGAAACAGGCGGTGAAATGATTGTCGTATCACAGTTCACACTGTTAGGTGATTGCCGAAAAGGAAGGCGCCCCTCATTTATGAATGCCGCTGATCCGGAAAAAGCTAATGAACTTTATGAACACTTTGTAAAAGAAGTCCGGCAAAAAGGGGTTTCAGTCAAAACAGGTCGATTCCGTGCCATGATGGAAGTCTCATTGATAAATGACGGGCCGGTGACAATAATACTGGAAAATAAATAAGAGACCTTTGAAAATGAAATGAAATATGCAAAAAGATCCTTGCCCGCCATACTGCTTTTCCTTTTTTCTTTTCTGTCTATTCACAACGGACAATCAAAAAGTCTTCATGCACAGAATCTGCATGATTTGCAAAACCTTGTTGGAAATCAAGATGCAGTGATTGTTGCAGATCAGTATGGCAAGATTCTCTTTTCCAAAAATGCCGACAAAATGCTGGTTCCTGCTTCCATTCTCAAAATTCTAACCTCTCTTGTAGCCA
>JAUVVS010000061.1 GCA_030604545.1 Deltaproteobacteria bacterium
ATTTTGAATCTAATTCAGAATTCAATCGAGCCTTAAAATTAGCCGAGCGAGCTTGTACTGAGATTAAAAGTAAAAATATGAAAAAATAGTAAGCCATGAACCCTGAACCTCTGAACGGTGAACGGTTACCTAATAACAAATAACAAATACGGAGGTCTTTAGATGGGAGAAAACATAGGAAAGATTACACAGGTGATGGGGCCTGTCGTTGATGTGGAATTTGAACAGGGCAAGCTTCCTACGATTTATACGTCGCTTACGATTACCAACCCTACTATCAACGATGAGCCGGATAATCTGGTTGTCGAGGTTGCACAACACCTGGGAGACAATGTTGTTCGTACCATTGCCATGGATATTACCGACGGTTTGATACGCGGACAAGAAGTTAAGGATACCGGTAAACCGATTATGATGCCTGTAGGTGAAGCCGGTCTCGGACGTATTCTTAACGTTGTGGGACGACCGGTTGACGGGTTAGGGCCGGTAAGCCATGAAAAAATGTTGCCGATTCATAGAGAAGCTCCGAAATTTACAGAGCAAGACACGACGGTCCGGGTTCTTGAAACCGGCGTAAAGGTTATAGACTTACTTGTACCTTTTCCCAGGGGTGGAAAAATGGGGATGTTCGGAGGCGCAGGTGTAGGCAAAACCGTTATTATGATGGAGATGGTACACAACATTGCTATGCAGCACGGCGGCATTTCCGTGTTTGCCGGTGTGGGGGAGCGGACCCGGGAAGGGAATGACCTTTACCATGAAATGAAGGCTTCCGGCGTTTTGCCAAAGGCCGCTCTGATTTATGGGCAGATGACCGAGCCTCCCGGAGCAAGAGCCAGAGTTGCGCTTTCTGCACTGACGGCCGCCGAGTATTACAGAGATGAAGAGGGACAAGACGTTCTAATCTTTATAGATAACATCTTCCGGTTTACTCAAGCCGGTTCGGAAGTATCCGCACTTCTTGGGCGGATGCCTTCGGCTGTCGGATACCAGCCGACTTTGGCCGTTGAACTGGGGGAACTCCAAGAGCGAATTACATCAACGGACAAAGGCTCGATTACTGCTGTTGAGTGTGTGTATGTACCTGCGGATGATCTGACAGACCCGGCGCCGGCAACGACATTTGCTCACCTGGATGGTACGGTTGTTTTATCCCGCCAAATAGTAGAGCTTGGAATCTATCCTGCAGTGGATCCGCTCGATTCAACATCCAGGATTCTTGATGCTGCATACATTGGAGATGAACATTATCTGGTTGCTCGCGAAGTACAGCAGACACTTCAGAAATACAAGGAACTTCAAGATATTATCGCAATCCTGGGTATGGAAGAACTGTCTGATGAAGATAAAGTGACCGTGGTACGTGCCAGGAAAATCCAGCGATTTTTATCTCAACCTTTCTATGTGGCTGAGACCTTCACCGGAAAATCGGGCAAATATGTTAAGATTGAGGATACGGTTAGAGGATTTAAAGAAATTTGTGAGGGAAAACACGATGACATCCCTGAACAGGCCTTCTACATGAAAGGGGGTATTGAAGAGGTCATCGAAGCTGCTAAAGAAATGGCTGAAGCATAATAGTTATGAGGGCTAAAAAGGATGACTGAAAATATTAGATTAGAAGTTGTAACTCCTGAAAAGAACGTAGTCAGCGAAGAGGCTCAAATTGTGGCGGCACCAGGCACCCTTGGTGAGTTTGGAGTGCTAATCAAGCATACGCCGTTTTTAACCACGCTTAAGGTGGGTTCGATTCGCTATACTGATAGTGATGGGAAAGAAAGATACGTTTTTGTCAGCGGAGGATTTGCCGAGACGCTTCCGGATAGAGTAACTATACTGGCGGAGTCGGCTGAAAGAAGGAGCGACATAGATCTGGAACGTGCAACCGCTGCTAAGGAGCGTGCGGAAGAACGCTTAGCAGAAGATCGGACAAGGGATGATATAGATTTTATAAGAGCGAAAGCAGCCCTTGAAAGAGCTGTACAACGCATTAAACTTGTTTAGATAAGCTAATGATTAAAAGATAGCAAAGAAATACTTTTGAAAAGGGTTAGTTGAATTTGAATTAAAAGGGTAAGCCGGAAATTTGGTTTGCCCTTTTTTATTACTTGAAAATATATAATATTTAAGCTGTTTGAAAACAAGGCCGCTTCAAAGGTAATTCAATTGGACGTTAGTTGTTTGGATGATTATAACTTTCTGAAATTTCTATTTTTTATTTCCAATTCAACCATTTTCCACTCAACTATTTGACGATATCTGTACTTGAAACTTGGAAAGGAATTTTATCAATTTTTAAAAGATCAAATCATTATTTATCCAGTTTCCAGTTTCTTTTAGTAAAAAAAATACAATAGGTTGTTGAACATCGACAACATTTTGTCTATGTTGCGTCACAAAGGCCTAAATAGAGAAACAAAATTATGTCAATTGATAACAAAGTCGCCGTAATAATACTTGCTGCGGGCCTGGGCAAGCGTATGAAATCAAACAAGGCCAAAGTACTTCATGAGATCCTTGGCAGGCCTATGATAATGTACGTCGCAGAAACAGCAAAAAAGGTTGCAGGAAAAAACGTAATTATCGTTATTGGACATCAGGCTGAAAAAGTCCGTGAAATTGTATCAGAAAAATATGAGGCAATATTTGCATTACAAGAGAGACAGCTTGGTACAGGCCATGCTGTTTTCTGTGCGCTTCCATATTTACCAAACTGTATTGAAGAAGTAATTATTTTATGCGGTGATGTTCCGCTTCTTACTTCTGATACTGTTATTCGGTTTTTTGATGACCATGTAAAAGAAAAACGCGATATATCTATTCTTGCAGTTAAAATTGATAATCCAACAGGGTACGGCAGGATTCTATTCGATGAAAAAGGGCATGTTTCAGGAATAGTTGAAGAATCGGATGCAAATAAGGAGCAAAAGAAGATAAAAACTATTAACACAGGCACTTATTGCCTAAGAAAAAAAAATTTAATTGATTCAATAAAAAAGATTAAATCAAAAAATATTCAGGGTGAAATTTATTTCACGGATATTATTGAAATAGGATATAGTAAGAAAAAGAATGTCGGAGCCCTGATCGGGACCGATGAAAAAGAAGTTATTGGTGTGAATAATTCACAAGATATTGATATGGTTGAAACCATTATGAAAAAAAGGTTAAGTAAAATACCTTGACTTTAATTGATAAAGAATATAATAGAGATTATTGTTATGAGGTGAAAGATTGGAAGATGAGGTAATTTTAAAACAATTTGACGAAATTGAAAAAAAAGTTGAGAGGCTGATCGGGGTCAATAAATCACTAAAGAAAAATAATATAGTACTGAAAGGCAAAATTGAGCAATTAGAGCAGGAGCTTCAAGTTAAAGTTGAGGCGGAAAATCATCAGACCGAAGTAAAGACCTTGATTAGGTCGAAAATAGATGGTCTGACGGCCAGGCTGGATGGTATTACAGAAGCACAATAATAGTGGTTATCAAAGTATGGTTTTGGGAAAGGTAAAATATAATCATTGAATCAATTTTTAACAATAGACCTTTTTGGGCACCCATTTACGTTTAAAACCGAAGCAGATGTCTCTATGGCCAAAGAGATTGCTGATTTTTTAGTAAAAGAAGTTGCTAAGGTTGAAGTTCAACTATCCAATAAATCGTCCAATATAACAAAACATGCAATATTGATTTTAACTGCGTTGAATATCGCTAATGAATATTTTGAGTTAAAAAAAAGTTATGCAAATTTATTGGAAAATATTTCAAAGCGATCAGCGAGTCTGATTAGAGAATTAGATGCAAGTGTACAGTAAATGGGTAAAAAATTAATAATAAATCAATTTTTTATGACAAACTACCTTTTCATCCAATACCATAAACATGCCTTTGCCGGCACATAACCAGTTTGTGCTTCCGTAATCCCGCCGGGGATGAAATGTGGTTCTTATAGTATTATAACTTTTAAATACAGGACGAGACCCCTGCCGTGTTCGTGATTGGAAGATGTTCTTTGACCCAACACTCAAAAATAGGTAGCTTTCTCTGGTTTTGGTGTGCATGTTCTGCTTGAACAGAAAAGCCTAAAGAAACTATAAGGCGACCACCTTGAATATTCGGTTCAAAGACCTGCCAACACGGCATTGTGTGGGGGTTACCTCTTGTCCGGTCCAATCTTATTCCTCGCTCCATATATTTAAAGAGTTTTAAGTCGGAAATAGTGAAAATAAGAAGTTTAATTTGATAGCAACCTTACCTTTTTACTTTTTTCGAATATAAGATTCCAGCCACAGATTCATCCCATAATATATTCTTCTTAGATTGTTTCAAATTTGCGGAAATTTTTATCTATTATGGAAATAATTTTCATGAATTCGTTATATTTTAGTATCTTATAAATAGATTTTGTGCTTTTTGTGGCAAAAAACTATTTTAATCAATCGTCTTCGCTGATTAGTGACAGATTGAGGAATTTAGTGATTGCGCCTAGACGGCTTGAAAACATCGCAGGAATTGGGGAATTTAAAATCGGGAGTTTTCCATATTTAATTCCTTAATCCCTCAATTCGTAATTCCTAAATTGGTTCCGGCTTGTCCGGGTTAGATTTAAATCCTAAAACCTAAAATATTCTTAATAGGCGCTTTATTGATATAAGCACAGTATGTTGTAATGAAAAAATATTTGAAATCAAGATATTGTATTTCCGGGGAGAAGGAAAATGAATGAATACATTATATTATTGGGCTTACTTAGCTTTGGGGCTGGGTTTGCTATTGCATATTGGATAAAAGGGAAAGTCGTATCTCAAAAGATTAAGACTGCCAAGACGCAGTCTATACGAATTTTAGAAGATGCAAAACGTGGGGCAGCTACATTATTAAAAGAAGCTAAATTTGAGGTAAAAGATAAACTTTTCAAAATGAAAAGTGAATTCGATTCCGAGACAAAAGATACCAGATTCGAATTGAAAAAAAGAGAGAGAAGATTAATACAAAAAGAGGAAAATATTGATCGTAAACTTGATCAATGTGAGCGTAGAGATCGTGAAATTTCCCTTAAAGAAAAAAGGTTGCAAAAAAGAGAAGAAAATATAGGGCTCAAAGAAAAGAAATACAATGCACTGATAGAAGAGCAAAAGAAACAGCTTGAAAGGATTTCAAGTTTAACAGCTGAGCAGGCAAAAGAACTGTTAATCAGGGCTATGGAGAATGAGGCACGATATGAGGGAGCCAGGTTAATCAAAAGGATAGAAAATGAAGCAAAGGAAGAAGCAGATAAAAAGTCAAAGAAAATCATAGCAACCGCCATCCAAAGATATGCTGCCGATTTTGTTGCTGAAAATACAGTTTCTGTCGTGCAACTTCCAAATGACGAAATGAAGGGACGTATTATTGGTAGAGAAGGGCGTAATATCCGTGCACTTGAGGCTGCAACAGGTATCGATCTTATCATAGATGATACACCCGAGGCGGTTATTTTGTCAGGATTTAATCCGGTTAGACGAGAAGTGGCGCGTGTGTCACTTATGAGATTGATATCAGACGGCAGGATCCACCCTGCCCGCATAGAAGATGTTGTTAATAAAGTAAGTCAAGAAGTTGATTTAGTAATAAAAGAAGCTGGGGAGCAGGCAGCTTTTGACTTAGGTGTGCATGGTATTCATAAAAAACTGATTAATCATATTGGTCGATTGAAGTTTCGAACAAGCTATGCACAGAATGTTCTCCAACATTCAGTAGAAGTTGGTTTTTTAACTGGTATAATGGCTGCTGAATTGGGGTTTAATCAGAAATTGGCAAGACGTATGGGTTTATTACATGATATAGGAAAGGCAATAGATCATGAAGTTGAAGGACCTCATGCTTTGATTGGCTCTAAACTGGCCAAAAAATTCGGTGAAGCTCCAAGAGTTGTACACGCCATTGCCGCACACCATGAAGATATACCACCTTCTTCTGTATATGCTTTTTTGGTACAGGCCGCAGACGGTCTTTCGGGTGCGAGGCCTGGCGCACGAAAAGAACTACTTGAAAATTACATTAAACGATTAGAGGATTTGGAAGGAATTGCGAATTCATTTAGAGGTGTTGCCAACTCTTACGCTATCCAGGCTGGGAGGGAAATTAGAGTCATAGTCGAAAGTGAAATTATTTCGGATGAAGATGCCATTTTACTTAGCAGGGATGTTGTTAAAAAGATTGAAGAATCATTAACTTTTCCAGGCCAGATCAAGGTTACTGTAATACGTGAAATCAGGGCTGTGGAGTATGCGAACAAATGAGCGTATTCGTTATTCGAATAACAAATAACGAAAAGAAGATAGAACAAAAATACTATTTGTAAAAGATTTATAATTGCAATGAGTTGGAAAAAAGTAATATGGGGTAAGATTTTATGGCAAATGTAATCGATATTCTTTATGAACGAGGGTTTGTTGATAAAACAACACATGAGAAAGAACTGAATGATTTTATCCAAAAGGGCAATATTACATGCTATATAGGCTTTGACCCAACAGCTTCAAGTCTGCATGTTGGAAGTCTTGTACCTATAATGTCGCTTGCACATATGCAAAGACAAGGGCATAGGCCTATCGCCCTTATTGGAGGTGGGACAGGGCTTGTCGGAGATCCTAGCGGAAAGACTGAAATGCGTAATCTCCTTACTCTGGAAGATGTGGAAAAGAATGCAATTGGAATAAAAAAACAACTTTCTAACTTTATTGATTTTGCCGATGGGCAAGCACTTTTATTGAATAATGCGGACTGGCTGACTAAATTGGAATATATTCCCCTTCTTAGAGATATCGGACGACACTTTAGTGTCAATCGTATGATAAAAGCCGAGAGTTATAGAATGCGACTTGAATCTGAAGACGGCCTTAATTTTATTGAATTTAATTACATGATTTTACAAGCATATGATTTTCTGGAACTATATAATAAATATGGATGTGGACTTCAAATGGGGGGCAGTGATCAATGGGGAAATATTGTTGCCGGCATTGAGCTTATTCGAAAAATTAGACGGAAAACCGCTTTTGGTTTGACATTTCCTTTAATCACTACAAGCGGAGGGCAAAAGATGGGAAAAACGGCTAAAGGGGCTGTATGGCTTGATCCTGTCAGAACGACTCCCTATGAATACTATCAGTACTGGATAAACACGGATGATCAGGATGTCGAGCGTTTTTTAGCTCTCTTTACGTTATTACCGATGGATGAAATACGGGAGATTCACACGTTAAAGGATGCTGATTTAAACAATGCTAAATCCGTTCTAGCATTTGAGGCAACATTACTTGCCCATGGTAGGGAAGAAGCGATTAAAGCATATCATGGAGCTCAAAGAATGTTTGGCCGCCGGGTTGTGCCAAAGGAAATTTTACCTTCAAGCTCGATACCACGTACAGGTATAGTAAGTGTTTTACCATCTATTAGAGCCGAAGCGACAGGGACATCTGATTCGATACCATACTCAAATATTGATGAAGACCAGCTTAAAGCAGGAATCCCGGCTTTTAAACTTTTTCATATGGTTGGCCTTACAAATTCAGGTGGTGCTGCAAGAAGGCTTATTGAACAGGGTGGTGCGTATATAAACGGCAGCAGGGTTGAATCCTTTGATTCTTTGATAACGAATAATAATGTTAAAGATATGGAAATATTACTAAGGGCGGGGAAAAAGCGATTCCATAAAATAATTACTAAAAAATAAAATATTATTTTATAAAATTTACAAAATAAGTGTTGACAAAGTATAATAGTAGTTATATACTTCTTGGTTCCGTTGAGGCTGGAAGAAAAATTATGAGACCTTTAAAAAATGCTTCCCGCTATAGCAGGATTCAAGTTCAATCCCGCTTGTAGCGGAACGCAAAAGGGAGCGTTTTGTAAAGGTCTCATTATAATAATAGTGCTTAAAGCATATTTTACTTGACAAAAAAGAATAAAATAGTAGGATATAATTTTATACTTAACACCAAACACTTGATCTTTGAAAACTAAATAGTGACAGATAAGAGTTGGGTCCATATATCTATATTGCATGTTATTTGCAATAGTTATATAGTTTAATTGGAGAGTTTGATCCTGGCTCAGAATGAACGCTGGCGGCGTGCTTAACACATGCAAGTCGCACGAGAACGCTTCAGCTTGCTGAAGCTAGTAAAGTGGCGCACGGGTGAGTAACGCGTGGGTAATCTACCTTCGAATTGGGAATAACCCCGCGAAAGCGGGGCTAATACCGAATAATATCTTTAAAATTTCGATTTTCAAGATCAAAGGTGGCCTCTACATGTAAGCTACCATTTGAAGATGAGCCCGCGTACCATTAGCTTGTTGGTAGAGTAATGGCCTACCAAGGCTACGATGGTTAGCTGGTCTGAGAGGATGATCAGCCACACTGGAACTGAGACACGGTCCAGACTCC
>JAUVVS010000139.1 GCA_030604545.1 Deltaproteobacteria bacterium
AAGGGGATATCTCCACGATGTTTCCGGGAACCTATAAAAACTTAGATGGGATAATGAAAAAAATTAAGGGGAAAGACAACCGTATCCTTCTTGGAGTGACCGGCGGTATTGCCAGCGGTAAGAGCACCGTGTCTCAAATTTTGGAAGAGCTGGGAGCACCCCTTATTGATTTAGATTTAATTGCGAGGCAAGTGGTTGAACCGGGGACAGACGCCCTTGAAAATATCATAGATTATTTTGGGAAACAGGTTCTTCATGAAGATGAAAGTCTGGACCGAAAAAAGCTCTCAAATATTATCTTTCAGGATATGGAAAAAAGAAAAAAGCTGGAAAGCTTCACACACCCTCCTATCTTTGAGGAGTTTTTCAAACAGGTCGATGAGATTGCAAAAAAGACTCCGGGTGCGATTATCCAGGTATCAATCCCGCTTTTAATTGAAGAAAATCTCCAATTCATGTTTGATAAAATTGTAGTTGTTTATATCTCCCAGGAGCAACAGGTGGAACGCCTAGCATTGAGAGACGGACTCAATCAAGCAGATGCCGCTAATATGCTTAAATCTCAGCTGCCTATTGATGAAAAGATAGGTTATGCTGATTTTGTAATTAATAATGAGAATTCCATTGAAGAAACCAGAAGACAGGTTGAAGAGATGTGGCAAGAACTGAAAAAGATTCAAAGTGAAGACATCGTCATTACAACTACTTAACCATTCAACTAATCGACGACTTAACTAAGTCTTTAGTGAACAATAATGAAAGCAATGGTATTAAACGGCATTTGCGATCTTTCAGAAAACAAGAAGCCCTTAGAACTTGTAGATTTACCTGACCCCGTCCCTGGAAATAAGGAAATTTTGATTAAAGTTTCAGCCTGCGGAGTATGTCATACCGAGCTGGATGAAATTGAAGGAAGGACGGCTCCTCCGCATTTTCCGGTTGTTTTAGGCCATCAAGTTATTGGAAGAGTAATAGAAATCGGGAACAAAGTAACTAAATTAAGAATTAACGATAGGGTGGGGATCGCCTGGATTTATTCGGCTTGCGGGAATTGCAATTTTTGTTTCGAAGGTAATGAAAATTTATGTAAAAAATTTAAGGCAACCGGCAGGGACGTCAATGGAGGGTATGCACAATATACAACGGTTTTAGAGGATTTTGCCTATAAAATCCCTGATGTTTTTTCCGATATGCAAGCGGCTCCCCTTTTATGTGCCGGAGCGATCGGCTATAGGTCCTTAAGATTAACCAACATAAAGAACGGACAAAACCTGGGACTCACCGGGTTTGGGGCTTCGGCGCATCTTGTAATAAAAATGGCAAGACATAGATATCCCAACTCTAATATCTTTGTTTTTGCCAGAAGTGAAAAGGAAAGAAATTTCGCAAAAGAACTTGGGGCTGTTTGGGCTGGTGACATCGATGAAGAACCGCCCGAAAAACTGAACTGCGTAATTGATACAACACCCGCATGGAAACCGATAATTGAAGCATTAAAAAATCTAGAAGCAGGCGGAAGGCTTGTTATAAACGCAATTCGCAAAGAAGCATTTGACAAAAAATATCTTTTAAAATTAGATTATCCTTCCCATCTCTGGCTTGAAAAGGAAGTAAAGAGTGTAGCCAATGTAGCCAGAAAGGATGTAAGCGATTTTTTGAACCTTGCAGCCGAAATTCCCATAAAGCCTGAAATCGAAGAATTTCCATTAAGAGAAGCAAATAGGGCGCTGATCGAGCTCAAAGAGAGAAAAATTCGGGGAGCCAAGGTTTTAAGAATAAAATAAATAAAAACAGATACACATACGAACGTTTTAAGTTTAAGGTTTTTAGTTTTAAGTATCTGTAAATAATTGTAATAACATAACTTCAAACCTAACACTTAAAACCTAAAACGTGATGAATTCGACTTTTTACGAATTCATCATACTATCGGGAGGCACTATAAATGAAATCTCCTCTGATCAAAACAACGCTTCCAGGACCAAAGGCGAAAAAACTTATAAAACTGGATAAAACCTATGTTTCTCCCTCTTACACGCGGATATATCCACTTGTGGTAAAAAAGGCCAAAGGACTCTGGGTTCATGATGTAGATGATAATGTATTTCTTGATTTCACCGCCGGTATTGCAGTATGCGCCACGGGTCATTGCCATCCTAAAGTGGTCGAAGCCATTAAAAAGCAGGCAGGTCTTTTATTACATATGTCAGGAACAGACTTCTATTATACGGCTCAGATTGCTTTAGCAGAGAAACTTGCCTCTTTGGCTCCGGGAAAAGGGGAAAATAAGGTATATTTCGGTAATTCAGGAGCAGAGGCGGTTGAAGCTGCTTTCAAGCTTGCACGATGGAATACACAGCGCGAGTTGAACCTTGCTTTTTATGGTGCATTTCATGGAAGGACCATGGGAGCCCTCTCTCTTACAGCAAGTAAAACCATACAGAAAAAACATTACAATCCTTTTGTACCGGGCATAACGCATATTCCTTATGCTTATTGCTACCGATGCCCTTATAATCTGTTTTATCCCAAATGCGGGCTGCAATGTGTTCATTGGGTCGAAGACACCCTTTTTAGAACAACACTACCTCCGGAGGAGGTTGCCGCCATTATTGTGGAACCTATCCAGGGTGAAGGTGGGTATATTGTTCCGCCGCCTGAATTCCACAGGGAACTGTATAAAATTGCAAAAAAGTACGGCATCCTATATGTAGTCGACGAAGTCCAGTCGGGAATGGGTCGCACGGGGAAAATGTTTGCCATTGAGCATTTCGGGATAGTGCCCGACATCATGGCACTGGCTAAGGGAATTGCTTCAGGCATGCCTCTTGGTGCGTTGGTGGCTCGGGCAGATATCATGAACTGGGAAGCAGGTTCCCATGCATCCACTTTTGGTGGTAATCCGCTTTCCTGTCAGGCGGCTATGGCGACCATTGAACTGCTTGAAGAAAAACTCATGGCAAACGCTTCAGCCCAGGGAGATTATCTCATGACGGAACTACGGAAACTGCAAAAATCTTATGAATGTTTGGGTGATGTTCGAGGTAAAGGGTTGATGGTGGCAGTTGAGCTGGTGAAAGACCGTGAAACGAAACAGCCGGATACGAAGCTACGTAGTGAAATCATAAAAAAGGTATTTCATAAGGGTTTATTGTTGCTTGGTTGCGGTGAAAACAGCATTCGATTTTGTCCCGCACTTACGGTAACATCAGAGGAAATTAATGAATGCCTGTCCATATTTGATGAAGCCCTTCGGGAGATATCTGGATAATGCCTTCTTTGATAGAAAAACCATTTTATTTGATTGTCGATTATTTTTTTGCGAACTTGCCTCAGCCGCTTCCCCAAAAGGAACGACTCAAACACTGTAAAATTGTTTCACACAGAGGAGAGTATGATAATAAAACTGTTTTTGAAAATACAATTCCCGCCTTTGACAGGGTAAGAGACCAAGGAATTTGGGGTATTGAGCTTGATATTCGCTGGACAAAAGATTTACAGCCGGTGGTATTTCATGATAAAGACCTTCGAAGATTATTTCATTCAAACCTTGATATTAATCGGGCTACTAAGGCCGAACTAAAAAAGGATTTTCCACTTGTCCCGTCGCTTGAAGAGGTAATTCAGCGATATGGAAAAACATTGCATCTAATGGTTGAAATCAAAAAAGAGGACTATCCTGACCCTGTTTATCAAAACCAGGTATTAAAAGACCTCTTTTCGCCATTGACGCCTCAAAGCGATTTCCACTTTCTTTCTCTTTATCCGGAAATGTTCAATTTGATCGACTTTATACCGACCCAAACATTTCTCCCCATAGCTGAACTCAATGTTCACACCATAAGTAAAATGACGATACAGAAGAACTATAAGGGAATATTGGGCCATTACCTGCTTATAACAGACGTCCTAATAAAAAAACACCATGCCGAAAAGCAGGAAGTCGGTACAGGCTGGATAGGTTCTAAAAACAGCTTATTTCGCGAACTCAATCGAGGGGTGAAGTGGCTTTTTTCTAATAATGCAGTAAAGCTCCAGTCGATCTGTAACAGCCTTCTGCAAGGCTAAATCTTTGACAGGATTCTGAAATCGGAGCGGTCATTAAAGCGCTTTTTTGCAAATAAATCTTGGCGAAGCGGAAGATCAGTACCTTCAACTGTTTGAGGCTGGGAAAAGCCAAGAAATTCGAGAAACTGGCTGATCAAAAATCACGCTGAAGACCACGGGCGTCAGCCCGTGGTCTTCTACTTATCCGCTAGTGCAAAATTCAGGTACTAACATCATTACTTTTTGATCCAACGCGGCACTTTGAATGTGGAGCCTGGATACGGCGTGAGGGGCGGATCGGTGAAAATAGGTACCAGTTCACCCTTCTGCACCTGGTAGTGGACCACCGGTGAGCTTGGCTGAGCGCGCATGACATTGTCCTTGTCCCACTTCATCAATCCCTGATGCCCTTCATAGCCGTTCTCCTGGAGATACTTGTTGACAGCCTTGTAATCAAAGGCATCTCCCACCTGTTCGGCGGCATGGGCCCATGCTTTAACAGCCGTGTAGAAAATCCAGGAACCGGCCGGGATCTGATGTTTGTAGAGACTCACGAATTTGTCCACCCAGGCCTGTCCGGCAGCATTGGGCGCCTTGGGGGCCGGCAGTCCGGCGGGCATCTCACCTACAATCCCGTCAGCAGTTGTGCCCAGATTGTCCACCACTTCGCGCGGTGTGATCCCCCAGCCGATGCTGATAATAGAGTTGGTGGGCTTTTTCAAAAACTGCTTGATAAAGGTAATATTCTCCTGACCACTGGCGATTTCAATATGGATCAGGGCCGGTTTGATCCTGCGGATCTTAGAGAGAATGACTCCCCACTCGTTGGTGCCGTAAGGCACGGTTTCCTGCTTGGCTATTTTCCAGCCGATCTTCTTGAAATTCGTTTTGAGGGTTTCCATGATTTCGAGCCCCCAGGAGTCATCGGTATTGATGATCACCATTTTCTTGTTGGGGTACTCATAGGGCAGGTTGGAAAGCGCGCGAAACATGCTGATGCCCTGACCGGGACCGGTTGGGGTCATCTGATAGATGTTGTAATATTTTTTGGGGTATGTCCGGAACACATCCACCGCTGCCTGGGAACCGTCGTCGGCAAAAAAGGGCGCATCATATTTACCATAGGCCGTCACATCCTGACCCCAGCCGGCCCAGCCGGCAAACACTGCGGCAACCTTTTTCTGGCCGCACAGATAATCGGCCGCCTGCATGACCACTTCGGGCTCAAATCCCTTGGAATCGAAACGGAAAATCTCAAGTTGTTTTCCCAAAACACCACCGGACTCATTAAGTTCGTCTATGGCCATCTTGATGCCCTTGAAATAATCTGCACCGGAACCGGCAGCCCAGCCGGTCATCGGAATCGGAACGCCGACCGGTATGGTATCGGCTGCCATAGCCAATGGAGCGACAAACAAACAAATTGCCAAAATCATTGCCATTAGAGTGTATTTTTTCATGTGATTCCTCTCCTTTCATTAAATAATAACATTCATTGAATTAATACGATCGACGCACCAATATATGTAAACTTGTCGGCAGTAAACAAGTGAAAATGAGATAATTATCTTATCCTTGTTATCCGCATCAACCGGTCGACAAGATTGTTGCAGACCGTTTTAAAAAAGGACCCATCACACCATTGGGCAGCGCCAGTACCAAGGCAACCACCAAACCTCCCATGGCCACGGCCCGGTATGCGCCCAGTGGTGACATCAGCTCACTGCCAGCCACCACCAGAAAGGCACCTATGATGGTACCGGGAAAATGCCCCAGACCACCCACCAACATCATGACCATCAAGATACTAAACAGATCCAGGTCCAATAAACGGAAAGATAGAACTCCGTAAAAATGGCCGTAGAAACCCCCGATGATGCCGGTTAAAAATGAGGTCAGGGCAAACACTATTAACTTGTATTTGAATGCGCTAATGCCCAGGCTCATGGCGAAATCCTGGGAATCTTTAAGGGCCAGAAACGCAACACCCCAGTAGGATTTGATCATAAACATGATAATCACCGCACAGGCAAGGGATACCAAAAGGATCAGGTAGAATGTTGGCACTATATTAGTTGAACTGAAGGCATAGCCGAATAG
>JAUVVS010000110.1 GCA_030604545.1 Deltaproteobacteria bacterium
GAAAACTTGTTGGGCAAGCCCTTTAAAAATGTGTTTCGGCTGGCAAATGAAAAAGATTTCTCTCAAAGAAAAAAGAATCTTGCCATTGAAAAATCGGCTCACGTTTACTGTCTTAGGTGCATCAAGGACCTCAGACTTCAGATGAACCTTTTTTCCGTTGAAAGCACCTTTGATGCCAGCAGATTGACTTTTTTCTTCACGGCTGAGGGCCGTGTCGACTTCCGGAAACTTGTGAAGACGCTGGTCAAAGAGTTGGG
The DNA here is from genome assembly GCA_030604545.1 of Deltaproteobacteria bacterium. GTDB lineage: Bacteria > Desulfobacterota > Desulfobacteria > Desulfobacterales > JAUVVS01 > JAUVVS01. The sequence goes on from JAUVVS010000110.1 coordinate 258, forward strand.
TGTCAAGATAGAAATGCGACAAGTGGGTATACGAAACCAAGCCAAGATGTGCGGAGGTTTAGGAAGATGCGGCCGCGAATTATGCTGCTCTTCATTTCTCGAAAAATTCGAACCTGTATCTATACGCATGGCAAAGGACCAAAGTCTCTCTTTAAATCCCACTAAAATTTCCGGTCAGTGCGGCCGACTAATGTGTTGCCTTTCCTATGAAAATGAAACATACCGGTCTTTTAAAGAAAAATTTCCAAAAATCGGCAAAAAAATAAACACCACTGGTGGAAAAGGTAAAGTTATCCGGCATAATGTAATGTGCAACCGAATAGTGATCCGGTTGGATGAAGGTACGGAAATAGAAACAGGAATCGATACAATTATGAATGAAAAGGAATAAGAAAAATGCCCAACCCTTTTTATATAACAACACCGATCTATTATGTGAATGCAAGACCACACTTAGGCCATGCATACACCACTATAGCAGCAGACGTCGCATGCCGGTTTAATTCCATGCGCGGGGTAGAAACTTTTTTTCTTACCGGCACGGACGAACATGGAGATAAGGTAATACGCGCCGCTAAAAAAGAGAATCTTAGCCCCAGAAACTATGTAGATAAAATAAGCAAGCTTTTTAAGGATCTTTGGCCTGAACTAAATATTAAATATAATTATTTTATTCGCACCACCGATGCATCCCATAGAGCAGTTGTAGAACAGGTATTGCAAAAGATCTATGATTCGGGAGATATTTATTTTAGCGAATATACAGGTCAATATTGCTTTGGGTGCGAGCGTTTCTACACAAAGCGTGAATTGGTTGACGGCAAATGCCCTGATCATGAAACAGTGCCTGAAATTATCAAGGAATCAAATTATTTTTTCAAGATGAGCCGCTACCAGGACTGGCTTATAGATCATATTAAAAAAAATCCTGACTTCATCCGTCCTGAAAAATATAAAAATGAGGTACTATCCTTTTTAAAAGAACCCCTTGAAGACCTCTGCATATCCCGTCCAAAAACACGCCTACAATGGGGAATCACTCTACCCTTTGATAATAATTATGTTACATATGTATGGTTCGATGCCCTTTTAAATTACATATCCGCACTTAAATATCCTTATGGGATCGAGTTTAAAAAGTTTTGGTCGTCTGTGCAGCACATTGTAGCCAAGGACATCTTGAAGCCACATGGTATTTACTGGCCCATCATGCTCAAATCTGCCGGCGTCCCAATATATAAACATCTGAATGTTCATGGATATTGGAATATTGATCAAAGCAAGATGTCCAAGAGCCTTGGAAACGTTATCGAGCCGCTTCAGCTTAAGAATATTTACGGACTTGACGCATTCAGGTTTTTCTTGATGCGAGACATGGTATTCGGCCTCGACTCCAACTTCAGTGAAGATGCGTTTATACAACGCATTAACTCAGATCTGGCAAATGATTTAGGAAATCTGTTTTCCAGGGTGTTGGCAATGGCTCACAAATATTTTAAGGGAATAGTGCCGGATGTTAACCCGGAAATTGAGAAAGAGTTACATCTTGGCCTGGAATCAGATGCATTGAAAACTATCGACAAATACGAAAAAGCCATGGAGATTTTTGCTTTTCACAAGGCTATCATTGTTATCTGGGATTATATCAACAAGATGAACAAATCTATTGATACTACCGCTCCCTGGGTTCTTGCAAAGAAAAAAGTAAGCCTAAAACAGCTTGAAGCCGTGATCTACAATCTCCTTGAAGGTCTCAGGGTCATTTCCGGTCTAATCTATCCCATAATGCCGGACACAGCCACAACAATGCAAAAACACCTTGGGATGAATCCGGAGAAGCCGTTTTATAACCTCGACATACTTAGAACCTGGAAAACAATAACGGCAGGTACAATGCTTCCAAAATCAATAATACTTTTCCCAAGGATAGATATGAAAAAGGATAACAATTCTTTAACAAAAACGGATGATTCAGAATCTTTAATTCCAGAGATTAAACCTGAGATAACCTTTGATGAATTCAACAAGATCGATCTCAGAGTAGGCACCGTGATACGAGCCGAAGCGATCCCCAGGGCAAAGAAACTCTTGAAGATAGAAGTTGATCTTGGTGAAAAGCGGACGATTGTCGCCGGCATTTCTGCAACCTATTCACATGAAGAGCTGGTGGGCAAGCAAATAATTGTTGTAGCGAACCTAAAACCCACAAAATTAATGGGGACCTTGTCCAAAGGGATGCTGATTGCAGCTGTTGATAATAATGTGTGTTCAATTGCAACCTTAGACCAAAAAGTAAAACCCGGGACCCCTTTGAGTTAGGCGCTTAATAATTAATTTTGTGCTTTTTATTGCAAAAATAATTTTAACCAATTAGAAGCCATTAACTATCAATTTAAGATTTAAGATTTAAGAAATTCTACCATTTTTAAATAGTTCTTCAAATCAAAACAGTGGAGCGACACGCGGCGCAAGCGCCTGCGCTGCGCGAGCGACTTCCACAAATCTAAAATCATCAATCTGCGATCTACAATCCCTTGGCTCTGGCTTGCCCGGGTTAGGTGGAGAGAATAATGAACTATACAAACAAAATTGTTCGAATTATTAGACATTTCTTCGACAGGCTTTTTTCTTATCTTTTGGCTGATGTCTATTTTGGAAAAAGTATAACCGGTATTTCAGACAGTTCTATCGTTTTCTTTCCCTATCGTGCAAACTTTCTTTGCTGCGGACTTGCAGGAATTGTTTCGATTAAAAACAAAAATAAAAAAGAGAGCCGGGTCGATATTGCCTCTTTAAATGATATGATTCAAAAAATCGATGCACATCGCTATATGGACTGTATCAAGAATGATTACTCGCTCGACAATCATTATCTATGTGGGCAAGAGGTTATAGCCTCCCTTTTGCAGGATGTTCGGAAATTAAAAGAGGATGATCTTTTTTACGAAATTTTTAATAGTAATAAAATTCAAGCTGATATTTTAAAACTGTCTGAGCGTCTTTCCGATATCATCAATAAAGAAGAAAAATCGTTTTCTGATGATATAGGACATCTTAATCCTGAGGCGGTTGATACCGTGGCACTTCGAATCGATATCCTAAAAGACATCACATGGTGCTTAAAAGTAGAGATTATCGATAACATAAAAAAGGTTAAAAATTTATTTAGATCGGAAAATTCACCTTTTGCCCCTTCTTCTGTGAATATTTTTAAGAAAATCAATGCTGTACTTAACAGTATAGATCGCCTTGAAGTAAGGGGACGAGATTCGGCAGGACTTTCTTTGATGTTCATTCTTAAAAAGACTGAATTTAAAAGATTTAAGAAAACTCTGGGGAAAAAAAATCTTCTCAATGATTTAAAAGAGAGGTCAACAAGGGATGTCCAGACTAATATGGACATATCTATTCGCGAAACAGAAAACAAAAGTGGGAAAAAGAGGGTTGCCATAGCTTTTACCTATAAGATAGCCGCTGAAATAGGAAGCCTTGGGGATAACATACTTTTCCTCCGTGAACAGATAAAAAACGATCCGATCCTTCAAACCCTTGCCGCTTTTTCCCATCAATATCATACAGTTTCATCCCACACCCGCTGGGCATCAGTCGGTGCCATCACCGAAGCAAACTGCCATCCCGTTGACAACGGAATTATTGGAAACCAAATTGAAAAAAACGGTATAATCCATGTCTGTCTAAACGGAGATATTGATAACTATCTGAAACTTAAAAAAGAATACGAAAGTAAAGGGAATCTTATACACAAAGATATAACCACCGACACCAAGATTATCCCGCTTCAGATCGAAAAATATATTAAAGAGGGCTTTGATGTTGAAGAAGCGTTCCGCCTGGCTGTTAATGATTTTAAGGGATCCCACGCCATATCCATGCATACCGACTTAGCCCCCGGAAAGCTTTTTCTGGCCCAAAGGGGAAGCGGTCAGGCCATATTCATCGGTCTGGCTGAAAACCACTTCATGCCCACTTCTGAGGTATACGGATTTATTGAAGAGACCCAGGCATATCTCAAAATAAACGGTGAAAAGATAGTGGAAGGGAAAAACAGCAGCACCCAGGGTCAGATTTTTATTCTGGATCAAGAATCAAAGGGAGGATTGGATGGCATAAGCGCAATTTATTATGACGGAACCCCGGTTGAACTTAGCAAAAAAGATATAAAGCATACTGAAATTACATCAAGAGATATAGATCGTCAGGAATTTCCACATTATTTTTTGAAAGAAATTTCAGAATCCTCTGTTTCGGTAGAAAAAACCCTTCAGAACCGGTGGAAATTCAAAGATAGCGAGAAACAAATTTATGAAATAGTCCTTGATGAAAGCACCATCCCTGAATCTATGCAAAAGGCCCTTGTGGAAAATCAGATACGACGAATCTTTTTTATCGGTCAGGGGACCGCCGGCGTAGCTGCCTTTGCCTGTTCTAATATCCTGAATTACTACATGGGTGACCCATCGCTGTATGTCAACGCACTTAAAGCATCGGAGCTAAGTGGGTTTCAGCTTAATGAAGGCGACGATGCAAATAGTATGGCAGACACCCTTGTTATAGCTATTAGCCAATCCGGTACGACAACGGATACAAATCGTACTGTCGACATGGTAAAAGAGCGTGGCGCCCATACTCTTGCTATTGTGAACAGAAGGGATTCAGATATTACATTTAAGGTTGACGGTGTCATGTACACCAGCAGCGGACGGGATATAGAAATGTCTGTGGCTTCAACAAAGGCATTTTATTCACAGATAGTCGCCGGTGCTCTCATAAGCCTGGGCATCGTTAAAATAAAAGGGCGCAGGAATGAAAAATTTATTTCGGAAGAAATTACAAAGCTGCTTGAACTTCCTTCTCATATGGAAAAAATCCTTACAATGCGCGGCAAGATCGAAAAGTCGGCAAAACAACTTGCCGTGACTAAGACTTATTGGGCAGCTGTAGGGAGTGGTCCCAACAAAGCTTCAGCAGATGAAATACGGATCAAGCTCAGCGAACTCTGTTACAAGACCATATCATCTGATTTTGTTGAAGATAAAAAACACATCGATCTTTCATCAGAGCCTCTAATTATTGTCTGCGCAGCAGGGACAAGGGATACTGTCATTGGCGATATCATTAAGGATACTGCAATATTCAAGGCGCACAAGGCAACTCCCATTGTAATCACAAATGAAGATGAAAAAAGGTTTGATCCCTATGCTGCGGATGTTTTCCATGTTCCTGTTGTCAGTGAACATCTTGCGCCCATCGTAAATACCCTGGTCGGGCATGTTTGGGGATATTATGCCGCCCTTGCAATTCACGAAAGTTCAGGTTTTCTGCACAAGTTCCGTGAAGAAATTCAGAATACAATAAATGAACATGCGGAAAAAGGCCTGGATATTTACGAAGTTATTCTAGAAAAATCCTTCAGGGAAAAGACGGCAACTTTTTACAACGAATTTACAAAGAAAAAAGCACAAAATCGTTTTCCCATAGCTATAGGGCAAAAAGCGCTCTCCGATTTAACCCTTCTTCTTAAATATCTTTCAGGCAAGTTACCAGTTACAGATTTTGAACTCGATTTCGGTATAAAAGGCACTGCAAGTAACATGCTGAATAAACTCTTTAAATGCCTGGGAGAATCGATTAACAAAATGGCACGACCGGTTGATGCAATCAAGCACCAGGCAAAAACCGTCACTGTAGGAACAAGTCGTATCAGTGAAAAGCTAGAAGGAATTCTGTTTGAGTCACTGGCGGCACACAATTTAAATATTTCACAAGTTACAGGTAGAAATATTTTAGTTCTCAAAAACCTTCAGAAAATAATTTCAAATATAAAAGGATCCATTCTTTACAAAATAGGCGGCTTCAACCTTCTGGGCGAGCCAACAGATGAAACAACAATAGAGGTGATTAAGAAAAAAGGGGTGCTGGAAACGATTCCATCCCGGGTGGAGAAGGATCGTAACCTAAAGGGTACCAAGAGAATCATTGTTCGGGAAGGTAATGTTTATATCGGTAAAGGACGGAAAGATGACCGTAGTATTGTCGTTATTCCGACAATTTCCACATCGCCTTCTACACCGAATATAATCGAACACCTGCTGCTTTTAAATGTCTCCTTTAGAGAAAATGTTCCTCTTGTTGAAAAGATCAAAGCACTCGGCGGTAAATATGAGAGCATTAAAAATATTGTTCAAGAAAACAGTATTGTATGGGATGATAAGCATCTTGAGCTTATTGAGATAGGGGGTCTCTTTGGGAGATCAGCTGAAAAGATTGGAGATTATATTGTATCACATTTGAACTCTTCTAATCCATAAATGTCTTTTCTTCCAGGACACGGAACCCAAAAATATAGTAACGTTAATTATATGGTGATAGTTCAGTTATTTTTCCACAGGTTAACTATGATGGTCTCGTAAAAAGTAGAAAATCGACTTTTTACCTGGTTTTAAGTTTTAGGTGTTAGGTTTTAAGTGCCTAATTTAAATACTAAAAAATATCTTAAACCTTAAAACTTAAAACCTAAAACTTGATGAATTCGACTTTTTACGAATTCATCAA
>JAUVVS010000010.1 GCA_030604545.1 Deltaproteobacteria bacterium
CCTTAATAATAATGGCTAATTTAGGTTCGATTCAAACCGCCTGGTTTATTTCCCTTTTATTTGGAGCCGGTATGGGTTCTGTACTGATACTACGCTGGCTCTGGGAAAGGATAAACCTCTATTCTGAGCTGGCCGCTATGGCTGTTTCTCTTATTGTCGCCCCTATACTTTTAGTAGTTACTGATGAAGAGTGGGTTAGACTTGGTAGCATGTCTTTGGTTTCAACTCTGGCGGCTATATTGGTGACTTATTTTACCTCTACTACTAAACAAGAGGTTTTGAATAAGTTTTATAAGAGTGTTAATCCATGTGGTTTCTGGCGTAAAACTGCTGTTGCGCTTGGTCTAGACGGCAGTGATCCCTTGAAAAAATTACTCTTGCGTTTAAAATCTGTGGCCATAACTTCTGTTTCACTATTTGCATTGTTAATCGGTGTTGGGAAATTACTGCTCCTCTTACCGGGAGATTCCAGAATATGGCCCTGGATATTTATTATTATTTCACTGGCATTGATACCATTATGGTGGAAAGATGTTGTGAAACCGGCAGATGAAAAAGAATAAGTGAAACATTGTCTGGGAAGTGATTGTTTTTTTATGTCTGATTTTAGTTTTGATGCTGTTATATTTGATCTTGACGGTGTTATTACTGATACCGCCTTAGTCCACAGTACCGCCTGGAAACAAATGTTTGACGAATTCCTGAAGCTTCATTCGGAGCGATCGGGAACAACGTTCCGCGAGTTTACTCACCATGGCGACTATTTACCCTTTGTTGATGGTAAACCACGATATCGAGGAATAGCCTCTTTCCTTCAGTCACGTCACATAAAAATACCTTATGGAAATCCGGATGATGAGACTTCTCAGGATACGATTTGCGGATTGGGGAATCGAAAAAATGAAATATTCAATGATCTAATTGATAAAGGAAATCTGGTTGTATATGAATCCACCATAAATTTTATCAGAGAACTATTGGAGAACAACATTCGGGTGGGAGTTGCTTCATCCAGTGAGAACTGTCAAAAAATTTTACAAGCGGCAGGATTGGAGAGACTTTTTGAAACCAGGGTAGATGGCGTTGTTTCAGCAGAGCTTGGTTTAAAAGGCAAACCTGAATCTGATATTTTCACAACTGCCTGCGATAATCTCGGTGTTCATTATGACAGAGCAATAATTGTTGAGGATGCTGTCTCCGGTGTACAGGCCGGTAAAAATGGTCAATTTGGATTAGTACTAGGCATTGCCCGTGAAGATAACCGGAAAGAGCTGCTACGGAATGGTGCTGATATCGCCATAAATGATATGGCCGAAATAGATCTGGAGAAAATTGAAAATTGGTTTAAGAGTGGATTACAGGACGATCAGTGGAGGTTAACATATATTGATTACGAGCCCAAAGAAGAAGCGACGAGAGAATCGCTATGTGCTGTGGGCAATGGCTATTTTGCTACACGTGGTGCATTTGAAGAAACAGAGGCTAATGGAATTAACTATCCCGGAACTTATGTAGCCGGATTGTATAACCGGCTGGAATCAGAAGTAGCTGGTAAAAAGATTATTAATGAAGATATTGTTAACTGCCCCAACTGGTTGCCACTGACTTTTAAAATTGAAGACGGTGAATGGCTGGATTTAAATAAAGTTAAAATACTTGATTTCAAACGCTGGCTGGATTTCCGCGACGGCACGTTTTACAGAGAATCTATTGTTAAAGACAGTCAAGGAAATAAAACGTTTATCCGCGTAAAAAGAATTGTCAGCATGGCAGATGCACATCTTGCCGGATTGCAGTATAGCATTTCACCCTTAAATTATTCTAAAAAGATCACTATAAAATCGGGATTAAACGGACAAATTATTAATGCCGGTGTAGATCGTTACAAACAACTAAAGTCAAAACACTGGCAGCCGCTCAATGCAGGTGGAGAAGATAATATCAGTTTTATCGTTTTACAGACAAATCAATCCGGTATTATTATTGCCGAAGCTGCCAAACTTCTTATCAGCATTAATAAGAAACGACTTGAACATGATATAAATTTAAAACAGGAAAAAGGAGCTGTTTATTCTACATTCGATTTAGAAATCGGGAAAAATCAATCTCTTACTATTGATAAAATTGTTTCTATTTATACATCAAAGGATTGTAGAAATCCACGGAAGGAAGCGCTTGAGGCGCTGAGTAAAATATCGGGATATCCTGGCCTATACAAAGAAAGTCGAACGGTTTGGTCAGATTTATGGAAAAATATTGATATAAGAATAACGGGTGCGCGTCAAACTCAAAAGCTCCTCCGTCTGCATCTTTATCATACACTCATTACTGCTTCAGCGCATAACGCTTTTATCGATACTGGCATACCGGCTCGTGGATTACACGGCGAAGCTTACCGTGGACATATCTTTTGGGACGAGATGTTTATTCTGCCCATATATTTTATGAATCTTCCGGAAACAGCTAAATCGGTGCTACTTTACAGATACCGCAGACTGGACAAAGCCAGGGCTTCAGCCAAAGAATGTGGCTTTAACGGTGCAATGTTTCCCTGGCAAAGCGGGAGTGATGGGCAGGAGGAGACACAAATCCTTCACATGAATCCTATGTCCGGAAAGTGGGGACCGGACTATAGTTCCTTACAGCGCCATGTTTCACTTGCCATTGCTTATAATATCTGGCAATATTTTAATTTCACCGGTGATGTAAAATTTTTAGAAGATTATGGGGCTGAAATGTTTCTGGAGATTTGCCGTTTTTGGGCCAGTAAAGCTCAATTCAACAAAAAGATCAAACGGTTTGATATTGACCGAATTATGGGACCGGATGAATATCATGAAGCCTACCCGAATTCCAAAGAGGGTGGGTTGAAAAATAATAGTTATACGAATATTATGACCATATGGATTTTTAACTGTGCTTTAGATATACTCAATCTTCTCGAAGAATCAAAAGGCCAACAAATATGTAAAAAGATCGAACTAAAGCAGGATGAATTATCCTATTGGGAAAAAATTAGCGCAGAATTATCTATACCGATTTCTGAAGATGGGATTCTGGAACAATTTGATGGATATTTTAAACTTAAGGAATTCGACTGGGAAAAAAATAAAGCCAAATATGGAAAAATAAATCGTTTGGATCGCATTCTCAAAGCGGAGGGAAAAAGTCCTGATGATTATAAAGTTGCCAAACAGGCAGACGTTTTAATGTCATTCTATAATCTAGGGGAAGATGCAGTACATAAAATACTTAAAAAAACCGGATATCATTCCCGGGACGATCTTTTAAAAAGAAATTTTGATTATTATTTCAAACGAACGTCACACGACTCTACTTTAAGTAAATTGGTCCACTCGTATTTGGCAGGATTAGCTGGTTATGATAATCTGAGCTACCAACTTTATTCGGATGCATTAAAAAGCGATCTTCAGGATGTTCAGGGCGGTACTGTAAAGGAAGGAATACACACCGGGGTTATGGGGGGATCTGTTTTCCTTGCTTTAAAATCATACGCCGGATTGAAAATTAAAGATAATAAGATACACCTGAATCCTAAATTGCCGGCCACCTGGAAAGAAATATATTTTACTTTTAAATTCAGAGAATATAGATATTATTTTGAAATTACCCCGCAAAAGATAAGGACAAGGACAGAAAAAAGAAATCAAAAGGATGATTCGCTGTTTATCAACCGACAGGAAATAAAACTTAAGGGTAATAGCTGGCAAGTTGTTGAATTGTAACAGAGAGAAAGTAAATAATGTTAGAAGATGTTTTATTGATTAAAGAAAAACACCACAAAGCCGCCGATATGATTTATCAAAAACTCAAACCATCATTGATTTCCAACAGGTTGGTAATTGCCGTCTGTGGTGAATCAGGCGCCGGTAAATCTGAATTAGCCCATGTCCTCGGCAGAAAAATTAGGAATGAAGATAAGCTCGTAAAAATATTGCACAGCGATAATTATTATAAAATCGCGCCGCGAATGAAAACAGAATGGCGTAAGAAACATGGACTTAAAAGCATAGGAATCGATGAATATAACTGGGATCTTATCAACCGTAATATTCAGGAATTCAGAGAAGGTAAAAAAGCGACTATGCCATGTATTGATTTGCTAACAGATCTGGAAGATGAACTCATTACAGATTTTGCTCTTATAGATTATCTTATTGTAGAAGGATTATATCCATTTAAGGCGGATGTTGATTACAGGATATTTATCGACCTGACATACCATGATACAAAAAAAAGTCAGGTATTACGTGGCAAAGAACCACAGAATGAATTTAGATTAAAAGTACTGAAACGTGAGCATGAAGTTGTGCAATCATTGCGCCCGATGGCAGATCTGATTGTGACTAAAGATTTCGATGTACTGACGGCTGATTAGCCTCCGGCGGACTTTTTTACCCACCCCCGATTCCTCCCTGCAATCTGTATAGACTGGAGAGATGGGTAACACTATATGTCCTTTCTGCTTGGGCAAAAAACTCTCCCCCTGACCCCCTTTTCTTACCAAGAGAAGGGGCCGGGGGATGAGTTTTTTAATTAGAAAAAAAGATTATATGCATCGTACTACTCATCCAATACTCCATCAAGCGGCTAAGGATCTGAGCAGAGAAAGCTCTCAATTACCCAATATTACCCCAGAATATGGTGGCAGGGAGATTTTTCCCGGATTGTTAGGTTTATCTATTCCTATACCAAACAGGAAATGTTTGCATTCGGTTTGATTTTTAAACGCAACAGAGGTTTCTCCAAGATTTATCAGGACAAGAGCAGCTTCGTCATTGCTTATTCGGCGATAAGCGAGCAGGTTTTTCTCAGTATCCGGATTGTCGATCAGTTGGATATTTCCTTCTCGAATCGCCACTTCCATCACGCCAAATGTACCAGTCTCTTTTAGGATTATCCCGGCTGCTGCGTGATTCCTGGAACCAGGGGTGCTTGATCAATGTATGGTTCATCACCATATCGAGAAGTATACGCATCCCTCTTTTATGGACCTCATTGATCAAAACCGTTGTTTTTTATGCAGGACTGGAAGTCAAACGCGCTATCTTTCCAAATCCGTTCCTGGTTTTCGAAATTTACATAGATCAGGCCAAAGCGGTTTTTATACCCAAAGACCCATTCGAAATTGTCAAAACAGGACCACACGTAATATCGTTGAAGTTTAACTCCCGCTTGAATGGCTCGGTGTGCCTCTGCAAAATGTCTTTTTAGATAATCCCGGCGCAGCGCGTCGTGCACACATCCGTCGATCAAACTATCATCCTCACTGCCAAAACCTGCTCCATTTTCAGTGATATAGATCACCGGATGGTCATATTCAGTATCAATTCGAACCAGCAGATCATACAAACCTTCAGGATATACTTCACCATTAAAGGCTGGGCGCTCGTCAGAATTTAGCAATATCTCTATTCCAAACCGCTTGGAATCTGAATTTGCTTTTACCCTCGTTGGGGAATAGTAATTGACACCCAGGAAATCGGCACGATTCTTCTTGATCAATTCCATATCACCTTCCTGGATCCCGATATTCGCATGTTTGAGATAGAGTACCCGGATATCCTCAGGATATGCACCCTTTAAAACAGGATGCAAAAACCAGCGGTTATGTAGTCCGTCTTCCACCAATGCTGCATCCCGGTCGGCTTCTGAATCCGTTTCCGGGTAGACAGGAGAGATACTTAACGTCATGCCGATTTTACCAGACAGACCAAGAGAGCGATAAATTTTAATTGCTTTCGCATGCGCGAGTATCCAATGGTGGGTTTCAATCGCCTGCTGGGCAATGAGCGCTCCTGGGATAGCAAAGGGATTGCTAATGGGTTCAATTGTGGGATCTAGCCTGCTTCGTAAGAAGGAGCCTATCATCATACGGTCAATAAAGGGCTCATTAAAGGTAATCCAGGTCTTGACCCGGTCTCCAAAGGCTTTAAAGACAATTTCAGCATAATCGGTAAACCATTTCACCGATTCGCGATTGCGCCACCCCCCGCGATTCGCCAAAGCCTGCGGCAGATCCCAGTGATACAACGTAATGGCCGGTTCAATTCCTGCTTTTTGAAGTTCATCAATCAAACGTAGATAATAATCAATCCCCGCTTGGTTGACCTCACCGGTACCTTCCGGAAGAATACGGGTCCAGGCAATCGAAAAGCGATAACTTTGTATCCCCATTTCTTTCAGCAAGGCCACATCTTTTTTGTACCGGTGGTATTGGTCAATTGCCACATTGCCGGTCTCCCCTCCGGCCAGTTTATACTGGTTTGTATAGGTATCCCATACAGAAGCGCCTTTGCCGTCTTCCTGATAGGCGCCTTCAACCTGGTAAGCAGAGGTGGCCGTGCCCCAGACAAAGCCTTGTGGAAATGTAATATTATGCACTTTGGACTCCTTGTTGGTTGAACAACTACATAAGGAGATAGTCAAAACGAACCATGCTACGAGTAACAAAATTGTTTTCATCAGAAAACCTCCTAATTTTTAATCCACCCCCCATTCACAAGGGTTAACAAATAATCAACACTGGTATATGAGTTTATTTCTTTGGAGATAAAGTGCTATGAGAACACCATCGAATGCTAAGCCTGAAAATAGGGCATTCACTGAGGCAAACATATCTCCAAATAAACCTCTATTTCCCCAAGATGAAACATACGAAGTTACAAGAAATCAAGCTATAACAGATCTGTGTTGTGTTTAACCTTTAAAACTACAAAAGTAATATCATCATCCTGCGGTCTACCATTACTCCATCTCTCTCCGGCTTTAAATAAATGTGCAACTATTTCATCCGCTGATCTTTCAGCCGCTTCTTTAAATATTTCTTTAACCCGGGGATAATCCAGCATCTCATCTTTGTCATTGAATAATTCGGCAAAGCCATCTGACATGAGAAGCACCGTATCTCCGGGCGCTAAATTTGTCTCTCTCTGTTTATAGGGAAAAGAAGCAGGTCCACCCAATGGCATGCCTTTGATGACTATTTCCTCAACGGATTTTGTCTCACTTCTGTAAATGTAAATAGGCGGTATGCCTGCTGATGAAGCTGTCATTTTATGATCTTTAATTTTTATCAGCATCATTGCCATGTATAAATTCCCTAATCGCATCTGTTTAATCGTTTGGGTACATTTTTTGAAGAAGGATAGGATGTCCGTTTGGGATGCCTCTGCAATAAACAGGCTTTTTATCACAGAAACCATCGTTCCTGCTTTCATGCCATGCCCGGTGGCATCGCCGATGGCTATCGTCAAGGTTCCGTCATCTGCGAGGTGGTAATCATAATAATCTCCCCCCACTTCTGTAGCAGTTTGCATGTGAAAACAAATATCAAGTCCGGGGATTTCATCGATACATTTTGGCAGCATGGAGAGCTGCAATTGGCGGGCTTCTTCCAGCTCCTGGGTTTTGCGGGTGTTTTCCGCTTCTAGTTGCGCCCGCTCGCGCTCCTGCCGGATGGTCTTTTCCGAGAGATCTTTGACCTGTATGAGCTGTGCTTCCAGGTTCTTATTAGTCCGGGCGAAATTACGTGACAGAAACACCGACATGGAAAGGAGAAGTACGAAAAAGCCAGATAAGGCCAAAGCGAAAAAGATATTCCAGTTTAAGGGCAAGATAGCCAACATATCAAGGATAAAATTAATAAAAACCCACAAGAAAGCCACCGTAAAAAAGATAAATCCTACGCCGATAATCCACGCGCCGTCCTTCTTCCTCCGGATGGCGACAACAACAACTCGAAGCATCTCCAGTAGCGTTATCATGATAAACCAGTGCACATACCACTGACTAAAAGGATGGCCCCATTTCCACATGCCAATGCCGGCGCCGATCAGAAGAAAAATCCAGAATTGCTTTGGCAGCCTGGGGTAGAAAAGTGCATATGAAAATCGCAGGCCTGCTATAAACGCAATCGGAACTAATGCATAATTCAGCTTGAAGAAAAGAAGCGCCTGTCGACTGTCGGTTACCAGAGAAAAGCCAGTTTGCAAGAAAGTGAACCATAATGCTCCAAACGTCAAGGTAAATAGGGTGTAATACAGGTTTTCCTTTGCGCGCGGATAAAAAAATAAAAGCAGCAGGTGCAGGATTGCAAAAACAACCGGTACGATGGTAAGAACCATCTGAATATTTGTAATGACCCTCTTTTGGCTGACACTCAATGCAATCGCGCTGTTCAGATCTCTTAAGACAATTCGAAAGCCTTGCCACAGTTGCGGGTACTGTGGATAGAAGTTTGAGAAGCGGACCGCGATGACATGATTGGTCTTGCCGAAAACAATGGCTTTGGGAGGTGGAAGGAAGTCCGTGTTCGTCGCTAAGTAACCTTCTTCATCACGCTTTAGTGAGCCGACTTTGCCGAATTGCGCGACCAGCCTGCCGTCTAAATAAATTTCAGAAGCGCCCCATTGCGACACGTTCAAAGCTAAGGGCCGGTTCCACAGCGTCGAATCGACGACGAGATGCAGCCTGAACCAGCCAATGCCATTCCATCCGCTTTTCGGGAGGTTGTTTGGGTTAAGTCGTGTGCTTGTTGTTTCCCATTCGCTGTCATCGAATTCCGGGCTTGCCCATTCGGCGTTGTCACCCCGATGATATTTCCACAAGCCGTCGGGCAGCCAGGTTCCATCCTTCAGGTGGTCTGATGACAAGAAGAATTTGGGCGTGACTAAAACCGGTTGATTGTGAGGAAAGGCCCGCATCGCAAAACCCCAATCCTTGATGTCTTGAGATACCTTGACCAGACAACGGTTTGCGCCCGCTAAAAAGTCCGCTTCAAACATATCCTCATCGGGGATAAGCGGACGATCAACAGGATTGTGATGCACCTGCTCACCGTTTATCCACACCGAAGCGCCATCATCACTCCCAAGCAGGATTTGTACCTTCCCTTCTGCCTCGCTCCGCAGAGTACAGAAGGCATAGGCGGTGGCATGTTCGTAATGGCCAACGACGTGCCAAAGCGCGATGAGGCTGCCTTGAGTCTGGTACCGTTTCCACGTCAGTGTCTTTCCCTTCGCGGTGGCAACGGTATCGCCTTCATTGGGTTCGATATTCGCCTCACCGCCTACATCGACAAGGAAATCCTTCTCCAGATCGTCCCGGAAAAACGGCCCCAGCACCAACCATTCTTTGATATATTCTCCGTCAACCGGATGGATCGGAACATCGTTCTGGGCGTGTGCAATAGGCAGCATAAAAAGGCAGAATAAAACAAACGATAAATTATGCCTATGTTTTTGCATTGCTTTCCTCCGGGTGAAGTCACAAGAAATGTGAAAATTCTGATTTTCCCTTTGACGCGGTTGAGTTTTGTGACTGAGATTTATACAACTGCTCAATATCGGCTATCTGGTTCTGCTACAACAATCGTCTCTGCAATCCGGTCGTGAATCGTACGTCAGTTTTATTAGCACTAATATTTTATTTACTGTATCCTTTTTTTAAACCTGCAATCCTGGATTTATAGTAGTTTTTGAAATCTTCAGTCGGATACCGGCAGAGAAATATTTTTGTACCATTTTCCCTAAAATACATATCATCAATTATTGCATTAAGCTCTACTATCTTAAAAAGAGTAGGTAAAAGAGAGTCGGGATTAATATCATTACCCAAATCTGAATGTACCCAGATCATATGCTCTTTTGAGAGGCTATCGGGAGACCAGAAAACAAAACTTCCATTGAATGATATGGGTTGGGGCACATCTACATCCTTACCATGGAACATCACTGCGCCGGCCTGTCCATAATGATAACAAAAAATTTCACAGCTTTTTCTTTTTTGCGGATCAAGGTTTAGATAAGTATCCACAACTTTATTACCAACTTGAGTCCAACCTGTCATATCTGCCAGGTCCTGAGGTATATCATGGTTAATGCCA
The DNA here is from genome assembly GCA_030604545.1 of Deltaproteobacteria bacterium. Classification (GTDB taxonomy): domain Bacteria; phylum Desulfobacterota; class Desulfobacteria; order Desulfobacterales; family JAUVVS01; genus JAUVVS01. The sequence goes on from JAUVVS010000010.1 coordinate 9,908, forward strand.
TCCTCCCATCGGAACGCATCTTTTTGGACAGCATCCTCAAAACTGTTAAAAGGTATACCGCCATATGATAAAGAAACATACAAGGATATAAACATAAATATCACAAGAAAAGCAGAAACGTAGACTAAATATTTTTTGATATATTTTTCGATAATGTACGCCCCAAAAACAAACAGGAAAGGATACAATCCCAATGAGTAGTAGGCCTTGCCACGTCCTAAAATAAGTAGGGTAATAACAATAAGAAACAGGAGTCCAAACAATCTGTATTGTTTTTCTTTTTTAAAAAATAGCAAAGCTAAAAGTCCGGTCACCCACAAAAACAGGCCTTGCATATTCATTAAAAACTGGTTCGTTACAAAATCTGATAGCCGTACATGTACCAGCTGTGTTCTTTGCAATTCTTCCATATGCTGCAACACAGGCCAGTTGTTTTCATATTGCCAGACAAGATTAGGAAAGATAATGGCCAAACCTATGGCCAAAGCTATGATAAAGTATTTCGAGAAATATAAATATCGGTATTGTGTAATCAATAATGAAATTGCAAAGGCAAAGGCAAAAAATACAATAGAGTACTTGTTTAAAAATGCCAGAGCAATTACTATTGCAATCCATATAGAGATTTTTGGATCATTTCTTTTTGTCATTATGAGTATCAGGTATCCGGCAAGTAACCAGTAAAACTGATTGAAACTAACAGGTTGGAATAATGTATTCGTATGCAGGTAAGCGGGTGATAAAAGAAAAGCCAGGCTTGCCAAAAGAAGTGTTGCTTTTTTACCATTCAGCTCTTTCACCATTAATCCAATGATGACTAGATTAAATGCGCCGATTAATGCCGGAAAAAATCTTAGTCCAAAAGTTGTATTTCCGAATAGTGTAGTAGCAATTTTACCGACCATGGCAATAGAAGGTGGAACAGCTACATAGCCCCAGGCAAGGTGTTCGCTTTGGGCATAATAAAGATAGGCATCTCTGTGTAATTCATAGTTTGCATAGGTAAGAAAATGTATTAATAATTTTATAAGGATAAAAAATATTATTAGCATCCAATCTCTGGATAATTTCATTTGCAAGGTATCGATCTTCATTATTTACCTATGATGTATTTTTAGTTTTATGAAAATGATATTAAAAATTTATACTTTAAAATCAAAGTAATTTTTAGTATGGCATGTTTTACTATTTCCCTATTTATAGTAAAAATATAATTGCGATTTATCAAATGTTGAGGTAGTTTTTATATTATTCCTTCGACTTCTCATAAAAATAATTACAAATCACGCCGAAAGGCGGATCAGCCTACTGGCTGATTTCAAATTACGAATTACGAATGATTGGTAAAACTATCTCACACTATAAAATCCTTGAATAACTTGGTTAAGGGGGGATGGGTGTCGTCTATAGGGTCTCGAGCTCGAAACTTAAATATAGATCTCTAAGATAGAAATAGATACACAAAATCAAATATGTCTAATTATGCTTGACAAAATATGCATAAATATGTAATATCTGCTCATGCAATTTAGTAGAAAAATATTACAACGGATCGAATCACAACCCGATTCCAGAGAAATAATTGTCATAACCGGTATGCGCAGGGTTGGAAAAACCACCCTGTTACAAATGATTAATGATAAAATCACAAGTAATAACAAGGTCTTTCTTGATATTGAAAACATTCTTGAACAAAAAATATTTGAAGAAGTAGATTACAATAATATTTGGGCAAACTTGCGCGCATACGGCATCACAAATAAAGAAAAAGCCTATATTTTTCTGGATGAAATTCAGGCCATGCCCCAAATTGTTAAAGCTATCAAATATTTATATGATCATTATGATGTGAAGTTCTTTCTTACCGGTTCGAGCAGTTATTATTTAAAAAATTTATTCCCAGAAAGTCTGGCCGGCCGGAAAATTATTTATGAGATGTTCCCGCTTACTTTCGAAGAGTTCTTGCTGTTTAAAGGAGTTCAAAAAGAGAGCCATATTGCATTCAAGGATAAGGCACGACTTAAAAACCTGATTGCCTATGAGAAAGTCATGAAATTTTTTGAAGAATATTTAACCTTTGGCGGCTTCCCGCAGGTTGTGTTAGCAGACGACGAATCGCAAAAAAAATTGTTCCTGAAGGATATCTTCACCTCCTATTTTGAGATGGATGTTAGGAAAATGGCCGACTTTCGTCAAATGAGTGCATTTCGTGACCTCCTCTTGTTATTGATGCAGCGTGTTGGTTCGAAGTTAGAGATTTCAAAATTATCTTCGGAAATCGGTGTCTCGAGAGAAACAGTTTACTCTTATCTTTCATTCCTTGAAGGGTCCTATTTTATCTTCCGAGTCCCGCCTTTTAGCAGGAACGTTGATAGAGAAATTAGTGGCACGAAAAAGGTCTATTTTTGTGACAATGGCATTATCAATTTATTTGGTAAAGTTTCGGATGGCGCTTTGCTCGAAAATGCTGTTTTTAAGAATATTCATCAGTATGGAAAAGTAAACTACTATCAGAAACGCAGCGGCGCTGAAATAGACTTTATCCTGCCGGATAAAATGATGGCTTTTGAGGTCAAGAAGCGGGCACAAGAACAAGACTATCGAAGATTAGAAAAGTTATCGCAATCCCTGAACATGAAAAAATGTTATGTCATTTCTCAGGATTTTTCGCCCTATCCGGGAATCATACTTGCTCAAGACATTTGAACTTGTTGAAGTCGCAGGAAAGTAAAATGATTGGTCAAATAATATCTCATTACCGAATTATTGAGAAGTTGGGCGAAGGTGGGATGGGCGTCGTCTATAAAGCCCAGGACCTCAAACTTGTTCGTTTTGTCGCCCTTAAATTCCTACCACCACATCTCACCACCAGTGAAGATGAAAAACAACGCTTTATTCATGAAGCCAAAGCGGCTTCTTCTTTAGATCACAATAACATTTGTGCAATCCACGAAATTGATGAGACGAAGCCTGCCCCCGGGGAACCGGGGGACGGTCAACTGTTCATCAGTATGGCGTACTATGAAGGCGAAACCTTACATGATCGTATTGTAGGGGCACGGCATGCCGTGCCCTTATCGGTCATCGACACCATCGACATCGCCATCCAGATAGCACAGGGTCTCGCCAAAGCACACGAGAAAGAAATAGTCCATAGAGATATAAAGCCTGCGAACATCATGCTGACTGCTGACGGTATTGTAAAGATTCTTGATTTTGGATTAGCGAAGCTGTCAACACAGACAAAACTCACCAAAGAATCGACCACTTTAGGCACCGTATCATACATGTCTCCGGAACAGGCAAAAGGCGAAGAAGTTGACTATAGAACTGATATCTGGTCATTAGGTGTTATCATATTCGAGATGTTAACCGGACAGCTGCCATTTAAAGGCGAATATGAATCCGCTGTAATCTATTCTATCCTGAATGATACTCAGGAGCCGATTACAGCATTGCGCACAGGTGTGCAGATGGAACTGGAACGGATCATTAATAAGTGTCTGCAAAAGAGCCCGGCAGACCGTTATCAGCATATTGATGAGTTGATTGTAGATTTACGGAGTATGAAAAAAGAATCTGAATCTATCGTCATTCCAATCAAAGAAGAAAAACAAAAGAAACGATCTAAATCTGTTCTATTATCAATAGCTATTGTATCAATCGTTATCCTGATCATAGAAGGATATTTCTTAATACCATCGGGCGAGAAGAGCACATCAGGATGGGAAAACTCTATTGCAGTACTACCCTTTACAGATTTGAGTCCAGAAAAGGATCAGGAATACTTCTGTGACGGCATGACTGAACAGATCATTTCAAACTTAGCAAAATTGCCGAGATTAAAAGTTATTGCCCGAACTTCGGTGCTGAAATACAAAAAGACAGAGAAGACAATCCCTGAGATTGGTAAAGATTTAAATGTTGCTCATATTTTAGAAGGAAGTATCCGAAAATCTGATATCTGCATATTTATTCCATAAATCAATAATCATAATTAAGGAGGATTCCATGAAAATTTATATTTTCCTCTTATCATTTTTAATATTTCTATTTAATTCTGGTTGTGAAGAGAAAGTAATTTACAAAGATGACCCCAGATTGTATAATGATGCTTTTCATGGCCATATTGTAGGAAAAGTTCTACAGAATGATAGTCAAGCTACAGTGATTATAAATCAGGAAGTGCCGGTGGATTCAACAAATATCAGCACTGAAGATGGTTCTTTCAGAATTGAGAACTTACCCATCGGTAATTATGATCTTGTGATCAAGGCGGAAAATTATAGGACCTATACCCGAGCCAATGTAAAGGTGGAGGGAGCAGGTACCACTTATATCGGAGAAATTGATCTTACTACGGTTCCTGATCTGGTGTCTTATTTTTATCCTGAAGACCTTGCGGAGATCGTCTATAATAACCAATTTGCCCGGCTTTCCATATCTATAACTTTCACTAGGCCTATGGATCGTGAGAGTGTCGAGGCTGCATTTTCAACAGAACCAGCGTCAGAGGGTATATTTTTCTGGGGACAATACACCACCGAACCGAGATGGTATTATTTTGTAGAGGATTGGAATGCACAGGCTGGATTTGATCCAGGAGCCACAATCACGACCTATAGTAAAATCAGCTCCTTTACTTATAGTATGGCCCAAAAGGATTCTTATGTCGATACAACCTATCAAGTTACCTTATCGACTGCAGCTAAGGACACCGCCGGCAACCAGCTTAGATTTCCCCTGGAATTCTCATTTTCCACGATACAATCTTCCAGTACGCTTAACGGTATACAGACCAGTCCTTGTCATGGCGATGTGGATTTGGAACTGATAAATCATAATGGTATCCAGCTGACTTTTCCCAGAAATATGGATCAATCTTCAACAGAAGCGGCTATTTCGATAGAACCGGCAGGGGACGTGATCTTTATCTGGCCGGCCTATAACAGTTTGACCATTTATACCGGCGGGATATTTCTGGCGGAAACTACCTATAATATTGAGGTGGATGAGACAGCCAAGGACTTAGACGGTAATTTAATGGAACATCCTTTTTCATTTTCTTTTACCACCGCACCGGTGAGAGTCCGAAGTACATATCCGAGAAACGGGCAGTTGTTCGTGGATCCCGATGATGCCATTACCATGTATTTTAACACCTATATCCTAAAATCGAGTGTGGAGAGTGCTTTTCAGATTACTCCCGAAATACCGGGTACATTCAAATGGGGAACAAGATCTTACAATAGCGATGATAAAACCGCTATTACCTTTATACCGTCTACAAATTTCAAGATTAACACCAAATATACAGTTACCATTGGTACAGAAGCCAAAGATATGTTCGGTTCTCACATAAAACAGCCGTATACCTTTGCATTCATTACCAGACCCGAGTAGTCCCTTTCGTAGAAACGTCAATACAGCAAGGAGAAGGATCAAAGATTAAAGATTAAAGTGCTGAGGAATTTGGAATAGAATAATGAAGTATCAATGATGCCGGCCCCACCCTCGTCGTGAATAATGTATATAACAACGTCAAGGTTTGACGTGCA
>JAUVVS010000280.1 GCA_030604545.1 Deltaproteobacteria bacterium
GCAGGCTGACCCGCCCGCCTCGCGTTGCGAAGCATTGCGGGCAGGCCTGACCGATGGGGATTCAGTAAACGCGATTTGCGAAAAGTATTCTCCGGATGTGGTCTTTCACTGTGCCGGCATTGCCCACCAGAAGATCGGGGCGGTTGATTCTACGCCTATATGCGCGTGAACAGTGATGATTGATACGTTACCCATTTCCGCTAGAGGCACTTTGGGGCCAGATCCCATTCTCTTTCTGCTTGGTCAATCTAGAAGCATTGGCGGGGGTGGCGAGGTTTGTGGTGGGAAAGAAGGCGGGGCGGCGGGTGCCGGTGAGGAGTTGGGTCAGTGAGGAGGAGGGAGTAGCAGGATTATCCTTTGTAAGGAAGCCAGGCCCTGAAAAAAGGATTTATAAACCTGTATTCACCACCGCTCTCAAACAGAATATTGAGTTTGATCAATCGTGTAATTGCTCTCCGAACAGATGATGGATTATTAAACCCGGCGGGTTTCATGAATGAGGCAGAAAAGACACTCTTTCCACCCTCCTTTGCTATTGCCATGAGGCACCTTAGCTGAATGTTTGTCAAAAGGCTGATATAGGTTTCATAGGATTTTTGTTCCCTGGCAAATATCAATTCAAGGGCGTTTTTCAGTTTATCCAGGCTTATGATCTCTTTTTCTGAACTTATTTCCCAAAGGGCTTCACAGAGCTGTTGTATATCTCCGGGAATCTCATTAGCAATTTCAAACACCTTTTCCAAAACCTCGTCGTCAATCTTACGCTGTCCCGTAGCGAATTTCTTTTTCAGGAATTCTGAAAATTCTTCATAAGGTAAGGGCTCCACCGTGAGTGGGATAGCCGACTTAAAGAAGGGTGAGTCGTGATGGGTAAATATCTCATCCATTTTATGCCGTATGCTCCCAACAAATATATATGGAATACCGCTTTGAAACTGTATTTTACTCCTGAGAAGGGAAAGCGCTTCGTGGGAATCTTCAAGGTTCAGAATATCCTGAAATTCATCAAAGACCACGACCAGTCTCCTTTTTTTGCCAAGCGATTCAATTAAAGTGAAAACCCCTGGAATTGAATTGGCCTTCATCTCGACGGAAGCATCAAAGGAAACGGTTGGCATGGACGTTATGGGATCCACGGAGATTGAGGGCCGGAGATATGAGAGGGTTTTTACTATTTTGTCGAACCACGCTGTTTTTTGCTCTAGAACAACAATTGCACGGAGAATCCTTCTGCACAGAGCGTCGATCGATTTGATGCCCAGCAGGTCCACATATAAAAGCCGGCCTGTTTTACATTTTAGAAAAGCCTCATAGAGCGTGGATGATTTTCCAACCCGCCTTTCACCCAGGATCACAATGTTTTGTGATGATTCGATATATCCGATAATCTGCTTAAGCAAAGATTTGCGTCCACAAAAATCTTTGCCTGAAACTATGGTACCGTATTTAAAAGGATTCATGAGTTTCCCTTCTTAAGTGTTTTACTGTAATGTATTATACATATCTGTATAATACAGATTAGCATAAAAATGTCAAGCATGAATTAGGGTAAATTTTTGGTAATCTACGGATAGGTTATGGGAAATGTGGAATGAATGTTTTTGTAACAGGAGCCAACGGCTTTATCGGAAGCGCCTTATGCAGGCGATTGGCATACGACAATAATGTGATAGGTGTTGATAAAGTAAGTACTCCTTCTCAAAAAAACTTTGTTTATGAACAATTGGATTTGACAGAATTTAATGGTGTTTAAGAATGCCCGAACCGGCCTGCCAAAATTTCGATTGCATTTTATGCAAAAATATCTCGCAATATCAAACCGTTAGAAAATACTGATCAAACACTAGTTATCTGATGAGAATAAATAATATATGGGAACACGTTTCGAAATGGACGGATAGCAAAGGAGGCTTGATTTTTATTCTCTGCCTCTCAGCCTTTCTAAAAATTTTGGCCATCGTCGCTTTATCCGATAAGGCGATCAACCCCGACGGTGTTATCTACATTTCCGCAGCGCAACAGTTTGCCGCCGGGCATTTTATGCAGGGACTATCCATATACCCTATGCCCCTTTATCCTCTCTTGATAACTTTCATTCATTTTTTGATACCGAACTGGGTGCTTGCGGCCAGATTCATTTCCAGCGCTGCCCTGGTTCTGGCGCTCATCCCTCTTTATCTTTTGACAAAGGATTTGTTTAATCGAAAGATTGCCTTTTGGGCCTGTCTTGCCGCGACCCTTGCTCCGGAACCGAATGGTTGGGCAGTTGAAGTGATTCGCGGACCGGCTTTTATATTAATTTTCGCGTGGGCTGTTTATTTTGCCCAGCGCGCAGTTCGATCAGCGAAGCGAACTGATTTCCTGTTAGCTGCTTTTTTTGCCTGGGTTTCCATCTTTTTCAGAATAGAAGGGATAATCTTCATTCCTTTCTATCTTTTCTTCCTCGTCGGTCTGGCAATATGGAAGGCGATGGAAAGAGGCCCTTTTCTTAATGGAATTATTATATGGATTGCCTTTCCGCTTTGCTTTATATTATTCGGTTTTGTTGCCAGCGGGGCTGAAAGGGTGGCGTCTTTTAATCGGATAGACCAGGTTATGCAAGAGGCGCAAAATTTGTTCCACCTGAAATTTCTTGATAATTATCACCATATTTATCAGCAACTCAAAGCTTTGGAAGGCTCCTCGCCCTATACCGGCTTGGGGAAGCAAAATCTTGTTGCAATTGCCAGACACTATATGCCAATTATTTATCTCTTAGGGCTCCTCGAGGGTTATATCAAAGTTCTATTTCCCTTTTTTGTTATTCCTCTTTTTTGGGGCTTCAGGTGCTCGCTTCTGCGAGCTCGAGTATTGGTACTTGCCCTGGTGATTTTTTATCTTCTTATGGTCTATTATTACGTTCTTAAGATGGATTTTGTAAGAACAAGATTTTTGTTTGCCCCCGCATTTCTCCTATATCCCTGGGTCGGTGCAGGGTTGGAACAAATATTCACTTTTCTGAAGCAGGCTTCAAAGCCTAAATTTCTTGCAGCCGTTTTTGTTATTTTTTTCATTGTATCGCCTCGAGGTAAAGTTGTTCATTCATTTGGCAAACACGATGACGTGATCATTAGGACCGGAGTATGGTTGGCAGCGC
>JAUVVS010000111.1 GCA_030604545.1 Deltaproteobacteria bacterium
CATAGGTAGCGTTTATAAGGTTTTAGTTGAAGAGAAGTTAGAAAATGATCTTTTCATAGGGCGAACATATTTTCAGGCGCCGGAGGTCGATGGTATTACCTATATTAATTCCGAACAATTAGAGATTGGTTGCTTCACCAGTGTGGTGGTGACAGATGCTCTTGAATATGATCTTATTGGAGAACTTGTATGAATAGCTTAAAGCATAAGATTATTTCCATGGTAGAAGATGATCTTGCGGATATCGAAGCTTCTCTAAAGCAAAATCTCAATCCATATTTAGACCTTGTCTTTAAGACGGCAAGTCATATTTTGTTCAGTGGTGGAAAGAGGTTAAGGCCGTTACTCATGGTCCTTTCCGCAAGAATTTGTGGTTATAAAGGGAATTATGACAAGACTTTTTCGACTATTTTTGAATACTTGCATACAGCCACGCTCTTACATGATGATCTTGTGGACGAAGCAACAATACGCAGGGGTAAACCCGTAGCAAATGCTATATGGGGTAATTCAATAGCGGTTCTCGTAGGAGATTTTCTCTTTGCACGCTCCCTTTCCATTGCGGCTGAAACAGGAATTACAAAGGTCATTAAAATCATGGCAGAAACTGCAGAAGCTGTATCCCAGGGAGAAATACACCAGCTCATGAGAAAGGGGAGTTTGGTTGTTTCAGAAGCTGAATATATGAAGGTTATTCGAAACAAGACTGCCGTACTTTTTCAGGGTGCATGCCATGTTAGTTCTCTTCTTGCAGATGCTCCGGAAGATAAAGAAATTGCTCTTTCAGAATATGGTCTTAACATCGGAATGGCTTTTCAGATGAGAGATGACCTTCTCGATTATACATCCGCTACAAGTGTCTTAGGGAAAAAGGTTGGAGCAGACCTAAAAGAGGGGAAAATGACCCTGCCGGTTATCTATTCACTGAAAAATACCAGTCCGGAAGATCGAATTGTAATGGAAAGAATCATAAAAAATAATGATTTTTCTGTTCAAGAGTTTGAAACATTGATACAAATGATAATAAAGTATGGAGGGATTTCTTATACGGAAAATCTGGCAGCAGAATATGTTAAAAATGCAAAAGATGTTCTTTCGGTCTTTAACCATTCAAAGACAAAAGAAATTCTTGAAGATATAGCAGATTATACGCTGGTGCGGGAGTTGTGAAAAATCAAAACCCGGAGCACGAGGACGGAGGGGAAAAAAGTATGTTTGTATCATTTTGCACTATTTACAGATCACTGTTTGTAGTCATTTTTTTTACAATTATAATAACATTATCAGGTACTGCTCGGGCTGAGAAGCAAGTTTTCACCAAAGTTGTAGAGGTGATAGGAACAGGCAGAATTTTTAAAAATAACACTGCAGAAGCAAGGGAACAGGCGATTACAAATAGCCTGGTTTCTGCTGTTGAAAAAGCTATAGCTGAACTGCTTCCACATGAAACTTTGGTTCAAAATTTTCATATGCTAAACAATATTTTCTATGAAAATACCAGAGAATATATCCAGGACTATAAGGTATTAGCAGAGGCGGCATCCGATAAGTTTTTCAGAGTAATTGTGCGGTCCACAGTCTCAACCAAAAGAATAAAGGAACGGTTGTTGAATGTCGGCATTACAATGGGTGAAAAGACCCTGCCTAAGATCCTTTTTTTTATTGCGGAAAAGAGTCTTGAAGACATTTTACCTAAATACTGGTGGGGAGAAGATTTTTCTTTTTCCAATGTTTTTTCAGAGAGGGCCATTAATGAAAAGTTTAAAGAAGAAGGGTATTCAATAATTGATCATGGGCACAAGGTTCAAAATATGGCGGCTGAATCTGGAAGCAACAAGCTGGATCTTAGCATCCAAGAAGCTGTTAGCCTCGGTATTCGTCTGCAAGCTGATGTGGTAATTCTTGGGAAGTCTACAGCAGAAGCAACCCCGAATATCATGGGTGGAAATCTAAAATCGTTTAAGGGTACTGTGATAGTTCGTGCAATCTGGACAGATACTGGTGAAGAGTTCGCTTTTATTACCAAGACTGCTGTAACAGTAAATTCTGATGAAATTGCAGGTGGTAATGATGCGCTTGCAAGTGCCGGCTCTCTGATAGGTGAGGAGCTTGCTTCTCAAATAGCTGCTGCATGGCAAAAGAAAGTTGAAGAACCTGAAATGATAGAGATCATGGTTAAAGGTACAAGCCGGCTGGCTAATTTTGTAATGTTTCGAAGAACGCTAAATGAAATGCCTGGAATAGAGAACGTCCAAATCAGAGAGATTAAGTCTGACGAGGCTACGATTGTTGTCGATTTTAAAGGAAATTCCAAAGAGCTTGCAGATGCCTTAATGGTAAAAACATTTGATTCGTTTGGCATTAACATCTACGAAGTATCACCGACAAGTTTAAAAATTGAGCTTATACCAGGTTAAGCAGTTAAGTTGTTGAGTGGTTGAGTGGTTAAATTGTTATTTTTATAGCAATGTTTTATATTATAAGAAATAAAGTGATAGAAGGCATATAAGGAGATTTTTATTACTCATCGCTAACCCCAACAGGTAAATAAAGTGAACGATACTGATTTCCCGCATTCAAGACGTAAACATTCACGTAATTCCGTTTTATTTAAGGCAAAAATACTCTTTGAGAATCAAAGCATCGATTGCGAGATTCTGGATATTTCGGCAGGCGGTGCCAGAGTCCGAGGCGAAGGGCAGTTAGAGCATGGTTTGTCTGTGATATTGAATCTTGATCCATTTGGTGAGATTCCTTGTGAAATTGCGTGGCAAAAGGGCATAAACCTGGGCATTAAATTCCAGGGCAACCCCGAGGAAGCAGCGGAAATCGTTTTGGCCATGGCAGTTTACAAATAGCCTATAAGAGATTTGTCTTATACTCAGCTTAACGCCCAATTCTTTTGAAAGGGCGGAGTATATTGCAGCTTCGGAATCATCATTGGCCCGTTCACGGGTTGCCCTGTCTTTAAATAGACCTAAGCCGCGCACATTACCTATCAATGGATACCTTTCCATCATTTCAGATATTCGTTTCAGCACATACTGCCCCAGAGATCGGTCAAATAATACGACATATGAGGAGGCTTATAAAATGCCGGGCAAAGATGTAAAAAGAATAAAGCTTATTGAAAGAGAGCAGGGTGATATAAACACCACACCGAACAGAAGAAAATACTGGGAGAGGAATTTATCGGGTTTAGCAAAAAAATGGTTTGATAAAGACACAAAATATTTTTTACATCAGAGCCTATCAACTCCTGTTCTAAATGTCGTTTCCAAGGCCTATGGCGCATACATCTAAGATTTGAACGGAAACAAATACATCGATATGCACGGCAACGGAATTCATAATATCGGTTTCAACAACCAGGAAGTTATCCAGGCTATTAAAAAGCAATTGGATGAAGAAATGACATTCTGTCCGAGGAGGTATACGAATATTCCTGCGATTAAACTGGCGAAAAAACTCGCGGAAATAACACCTGGAAACTTGAACCGGTCACTTTTCTGTCCTGGAGGATCTGAAGCAATTGAAATGGCTTTAATGCTTGCAAGGCTTGTAACAGGAAATTTTAAAACAATCTCATTTTGGGATTCATTCCATGGTGCAGGATTTGGTGCAGCAAGCATTGGGGGTGAAGAACATTTTCACGGTGGATTGGGGCCTATGGTCCCGGGGGCGTTTCATGTGGAATTTCCCAATTACTTTCGTAATCCCTGGGGTTTTACCGAAGAAAAGGATGTTGACACAGAGTGTCTTAGGCAGATTGAACAAATTTTAAAGAAGGAGCCTGAGATGACGGCTATTATTGGAGAGCCGATTTCTGCAACACCTGTGGTTCCTTCAAAAGAATATTGGAAAGGTGTAAAAAAACTATGTGAACATTACAATGCGTTGTTGATATTTGATGAAATAATCGAAGGGTTTGGACGGACGGGAAAGATGTTTGCATGTGAACATTTTATTACGCCGGATATCCTTGTTCTTGGAAAATCTCTTGGCGGCGGAATCGTACCTTTTGCAGGTATCGTAACCCGGGAAAAATATAATGTCTGTCAGGATCGATCGATCGGTCATTACACGCATGAAAAAAACGCTCTGTGCTCTGCAGCCGCCCTTGCGGAAATTGAGTATATAGAAAGCAATAAACTATCTGAACATGCCGCCGCACTGGGAGAATACGCCGTTCAAAGATTAAATGAGATGAAAGAAAAGCATTCGCTGATAGGAAATGTTGCAGGGATGGGGTTACATATAGGGATTGATCTGGTAAAGAGCAGAAAAACTAAAGAAAGGGCTTTTGATGAGGCGGAGATTATTATGTTTAAGTGTCTTGAAAAGGGTCTTTCTTTCAAAACAATAGAAGGAAATATAATAACTCTGCGACCGGCACTGGTCATAACCAGCGAGGAAATGGACAAAGCGCTTGATATTTTGGATGAAGCAATAGGTGAAGTTGAACTCGGTATGAAATATTAGAAATTTTATGGAAGACAAATCTGCAAGAATAACTTTTTGTCATCAATAATATAATAATTATTAGTTTGACTTATAACTCGAGGGTAATATTATAGTGATTAAATTGGTTGTATAGAAAATGTTAAGGAGGCATTGATAGTATTATTAAAAAATTACTTACAATGGAGGAAAAACACCATGGCAGTAAGAAATTTCCAAGCCGGAGCCGGTTGTATCTCCGGGCTTGGGTTGAAAATGTTTACAGATGATGATCTGGATAGAATTCATCTGGCAACGCTGGATATACTCTGGGACATTGGCGTAAAGGTTGAAAGTAAACAAGCACTGGAAATCTTTGACGGTGGCGGATGTACTGTAGATCCGAATACGAAAATTGTTAAAATTCCCGCATCCATTGTAGAAGATGCAATTCGTTCCTGCCCTCCGACATTCAGAGCTTGCGCAAGAAATCCTGAAAATGATTATATTTGTGAAAAAGGTCGAACCGGGTTTGTTAACTTTGGTGAGGCCCCCCAAATGATCGACCCGCATACAAAAAAAGTAAGACTACCTAAAAAGGCAGACGTAGATGATTGCACTAGATTTTTGGATGCCTTAGAGCAAATAATTGTTTTTGAAAGGCCCTTGACGCCAAGCGATGTGGAACAGGATGTAGCGTGTATTTATAATACGAAATCATTTTTTAATAATTGTACGAAACACGGCTATATTGGTCTCAATACTGCGGAAAATTTAAGAACCTGCGTTAAAATGGCATCGCTCGTTGCCGGAGGAGAGGATAAGTTCAGAGAAAGACCCCTGTTTTCGACAACTTGTGACCCAATCAGCCCTTTAGTACATGCCGGGGAGGCTGTGGATGTCTTTATCGAAGCGTGCCGATTAGGGGTTCCTTCAAAAATTAATCCCATGGGGTTGATCGGAGGTACAACTTGCATCAATATAGCAAGCGCTCTGGTGACTCATAACGCTGAGGTTTTGAGTATGATTGTTTTAGGGCAATCAGTTCGAAAAGGCCATCCTTTAATATACGGTTCTACTACCGGAATATTGGATCTGAAAACGTCACTTGCTGCTGTAGGCGCCCCTGAATCGGCCTTATTCAGTGCAGCGATTGCCAAGTTGGCACAATTTTATCAAGTCCCTACTTGGGTCGCCGGTGGGTAGAGTGACAGTAAAATACCCGACGCTCAGGCAGCCCATGAGTTTACTATAACCGCCATGTTACCAGCGTTGGCAGGCGCCAACCTGATTTATGGCATAGGGATGCTTGATAGCGGGTTAACCTGGGATTATGCTCAGGCTGTTATGGAAAACGAAATGCTCGAAATGGTTTTGCAGACAGTCAAAGGTATTTCTATAAGTGATGAGCAAATAGCGTTTGATGTCGTCAAACAGGTAGGCCCAGGTGGTGAATTTATATCTCACGATCATACCTTTGAACACATGAAAGAGCAAAGCCAGGGTAAATTGATCGATCGTAGAAGCCGTGAAATCTGGGAAGCTTCCGGCCGTCCGGATTTTGTTGAAAAGGCTTATGAAAAGGCACTTGATATTATTAAAAACCATAAACCTGAGCCTCTACCGGAGGATGTTCAAAAATCGTTAGATTCAATTTTCGAGGAAGCAGAAGCGTTAAGTAAAGAAAGAAAAGCTAAAGAAGCCTCTTAAAACATATTTACAACGAGCATGGTGGACCGATTTCAATTACCAAAACCTGATAGACCGGGACTAAAAATGTGAAGTTGAACTCGGCATAAAATAAATTCGTCTGCCGGTTTATCACCGGTTATATTCGACATGACCATATCGATAATTACCACATTATTCCAACTGGCCAAAATGATTTTAAAATGCCAAGATAATCGGACTACAGACCCGAATGGCGAATATAGTGACCCGCCTTGAATCTGAATTTGTACTTATCTCCACGATAGCAGGCGAAAAGGCCCTCCACCGGAGAGTTGCGGGCATCGTACAACACAGTTTCCATCTTCATACAGGGACAGGGTTGGGGCAGGCCGAATATTCTGGTCTCTTCTTCTCCGGAGAGCTCCGCCGTCAAACACTGAGTGGCATAATCCAATGTTATATCAAACTTCTCCGTGATAATCTGATAAAGAGTGGCATTAAAATCCATATCTAAAATGTCTTTGAATTTGAAATAGGGAAGATAGCTTTTCTCGATGAGTACCGGTTTGTTGTTGGCATTCAACACTCGCAGGGAGTAAATGGCCCGCTTGTCATTTTTCAGTTTCAGCAATTTGCTTACTTCGTCGCCCGCCTGGACTACTTTCACCTCAATGGCCTGATAGGTAGGCAGCATTCCGGAGCTTTGTATGTCATTA
>JAUVVS010000022.1 GCA_030604545.1 Deltaproteobacteria bacterium
AAATAAAATAAATTATATGATATATGGAATGATAAACAAGTCACACTTGATAAGGAATTAACGCTTTCAATTGCTGCCAATGGAGTCATTTTTATAGAGTACAAGTAGAACTATTTTATCGTAATTAAACAAGGGGGCAAATCATGAAATCATTAAATAGGCGGGATTTTTTAAAATACTCGGTATTAGGGACAATGGCAATATCTTCACCACAACTATTGTTTTCAAAAAATGAAAGGGAAACAATAAAACCGAATATCATCGTGATTTTAGTAGATGATATGGGCTATTCGGATATTGGTTGTTATGGAGGAGAAATAGATACCCCAAATATAGATCATTTAGCTGAAAACGGCATAAGATTCACTCAATTTTATAATTGCGCGAAATGTGCTCCCACACGAGCATCATTACTTACTGGACTGTATAACCGCCAAGCAGGAAGCACAACTAAACCGGCTGAATTAAAAAACGCCATTACCTTAGCTGAAGGCATGAAACTTGGTGGATATTTCACGATAATGGCAGGAAAATGGCATGAACAAGGAACACCTGTTAAGAGGGGCTTTGATAGATATTTTGGATTTCTAGATGGAGTCAGCAATTATTTCTTAGGAAGTAACACCTATATGTTAGAAAATAAAGAATATAGTGTACCCAAAGAAGGTTTTTATACAACAGATAATTTTACCGATTATGCCATAGAAAAGGTAAAAGAGGCAAATAAACCCTTTTTCTTATACCTTGCTTATAATGCGCCTCATTGGCCTCTTCATGCTTTACCAGAAGATATTGCAAAATATAAAGGGAAATATATGAAAGGATGGGATGCAATCAGAACTGAACGTTTGAAAAGAATGAAACAGATTGGTATAGTGCCTGGGCATGTAAGCAAACCTGCACGTGATATGAGTATTGAATCATTTGAAAAAATTGCGGATAAAGAGAAACAGGACCAACGAATGGCGATTTATGCGGCAATGGTAGATAGGGTTGATCAGAATATTGGGCGATTAATAAATACCCTAAAGGATCTGAATATTGAAGAGAATACATTGATTATGTTCCTCTCTGATAATGGAGCCTGTGCTGAAGGTGGTACGCATGGCAGCGATACGTTTAAGAGAGGGGAAAAAGATAAAGAAAAATTAGGATATTATCTATCTGCGGGAGCCTCTCCTGGAAGCGGTGGCACATATAGTTTTTTAGGTAGAGCCTGGGCTAATGCAAGCAATACACCTTTAAAGAAATATAAAACAACTCCGTATGAAGGCGGCATTCGTACTCCGATTATTGCCTACTGGCCGTCTATAATAAAGCAAAAGGGTAAGATTACAGATCAGATTGGACATGTAATGGATATAATGGCCACTGTACTGGATATCGGCGGCATAAAATATCCGAAAAAATATAACGGAAAAGAGATAACCCCATTAGCAGGAAAGAGTCTGCTACCGATATTCCACGGAAAAAAACGCAAGGGCCATGACGTGCTGTATTTTGCGCGAAAAGATGATTACGCAATACAAAAAGGTAAATGGAAGTTGTTGAAGCCAAATGCTAAAAAGCCCTGGGAATTATATGATCTTGAAAATGATCTGATCGAATCAACTAATCTTTCTGAAGAACATCCGGGAATCGTTAAAGAATTATCATACATGCATGCTACATGGTTAGAAAAAGTGAATAAGCAGGGCGGTATTAAAAAATAAAGAGAGGAAAAGGTAGGAAACTAAAAATGAAGAATGTGAGCAGATGTGAGTTCTTGAGGAGCATGGACCGCGGGGCATTAAACCAAAAAGAGGTTATGATATCTACTCGACAAACGCGACGAGGTTTTATTAGAATATTAGGACTTAGCACAATAATCTTTTCTCTACTGGGATGCTCGGTTACAAGAAAACAAAACGAAATAAAAACCTCTTTAAAATTTATCTATAATAAGCCTCCTTTGATTATGGGTGAGACCAAATTGAAAGATACATGGAGTGTGATTGATCTGGACAATCTGCCTAATCCTCAACCAAAACTTTCTTTACAACTTAAAAATGCTACTCCACTTACCGAGCGCTTATGGAATATAGCGTTGGCTGATATTGAATACAATATTGTTAAAATGCCGAATGCCAGGGAATACTTCGGAGCGGGAGCTGAATTTGGGGCAAAAGTTTACACCAGAGATATAAGTTATTCCGGAATTCTTGGCATTAACAGACTCTATCCGGACATTATGCGTCAAAGTCTTGAATATACGCGAAAGGTTCGTAGAGAGGTAGGATTTAAAACATCAAAAGGACATGCTGTCAGGGAAATTAAGGTGCCTTGGCAGGAGGAAAAAATTAGTACTAGAGATTTTTTCCAAAAGTATAACACCAATGAATATACAAGACGAACAGATGATGTTGTATGGCTTTGGTGTGCTTACGATTTAGTTAAAGATAGCAAGAAAAAGGAAGATTGGAAATGGATATATGACGAAGGAAATTATTTCTTCGAGCATTTTTATATGCCATTTTATGATGAGGAAGATGGCTTGTTCCTTGGGCAGGCAGCTTTTATCGACATTCATTTCCCAGGGCATAAGACAACAGGCTATCCCCAAGACTGGACTACCAGTGATTGCGTTCTATGTAAACCAACGTCAACCAATGCTCTCTATGTTAAAGGTATGCAAGTGATGTCTGAAGCGTGCAGAAAACTTGGGAAACAACAGGAATCTAAAAAATGGAATTCAAAAGCAGAAGCTTTAAAAAAAGCGATAAGAAAAGAACTTAGACGACCTGATGGAACATTTGCCTACTATAAAGATAGACATGGCAAATTTTCGGAGAGACGCGAAGTCTTAGGTACTGCTTTCGTCGTTTTACACAAGGTGGTTACTGGAGCCGAAGCAGAAGCAGCTCTAAAGGATTATCCGGTAACTGATACAGGTATACCATTAATTTGTCCTTTCTTTCCCACAAAAAGAGCCTATCATAACAATACTTCATGGCCTTTTAGTGACACATTTTTCATTAAGGCAATGGAAAAAGCTGATGGAAAAGACAGAACAGCAATGAATGCGGCTTTATTAGCTCGTACTTGTGGAAAGGTTTTTAAAAAAAATAAATATACACCTTTAGAGGCTGAAGATGTCGGTACGTTTCATGAATTAGTCCATTTTCAAGACAAAAAGGTAATTGGTTCAGGACATCAACTATGGACAGCAGCAGCTTTTGTTGATGTTTGCCGAAGGGCTGGTTTAGTTGAATTTTGATCTTAGTTATGACTATGAAAAAAAATATGGGAACCCAAATAACACTTGACACAATTTCCTGAAAACAATTTTGGTCACTAAATTCCGTAATAAGAAGGAGAAAGAGACAAATTAACTTTCTTGCGAAAGAACATGGCAAAAGAAAACGAATGCACAGATCCCCAAAGAACCGAATCCACTCTATGATCCTGATGCCAGATCAAAAGTAAATCGTTAGGATCAAATAACTATGGAGATTTTGGTGAAGAGATTAACCCTACAACGTCATTTAGGAGATATGATACGATATATAGTTCCAAATAGCAATTGTAAATACTACATTTGGTACATTTAGGGGGTGTGATAGAATGAAGTTTTCACTCAGTCAACTTACTAAAGGTTATATTATCACACCCTCTAAATTTTCAAGTTACGTAGTAGGGTTAAACTTAAATCATTTATAAGTCGTATTAAAAAAGGTTATTTTGAATTTTGAGAGTACAATATATAGTGTAAACCAAAATGATATATCCAAAATATTGAGCATTGTCTCTAAATTTTCTGCTTTTTTAAGTAGACTCATTTATTAAAAACGGAGTATTGTGATGAAAAGACGAGAGTTTATAAAAGTTGTCAATGCAAGTATTATAGGTTTTTCCGGTTTAGGCGCTTTTAGTTCATTGCAGATTTGTCAAAAAGCCGTTCCGAAAAAGCATAATATAATTTTTATTCTTGCCGATGACATGGGTTGGCGTGATTTGGGATGTTTTGGCAGTGAATATTACGAAACCCCTAATATCGATAAACTAGCAAACGAGGGGATTAAATTTACCAATGCTTATGCCAACGCGCCCAATTGCGCGCCCACCCGCGCCTGCTTGTTAAGCGGCCAGTATACACCGCGGCACGGGGTATATACGGTGGGCGATCCAATCAGAGGTAAACTCGAAGACAGGAAACTCATTCCACCGGAAAACCACCGGGTCCTGTTATCCGAAAAGATCACGATTGCCGAAGCATTGAAGAAGGGCGGTTATGTCTCAGCAAGTATGGGAAAATGGCACATGGGAGATCCCCCGGAATTGGGCCCCAAAACACAGGGATTTGATGTCAATATCGGGGGTGATCACCATGGTCATCCGCCGGCCGGATATTTCAGTCCCTATGAATTACCAAATTTGGAAAACGCGCCGGAGGGAGAATATTTGACCGATCGGTTAACGGAAGAAGCGTTAAAGTTCATAGAAAACAATCACAACCGGCCATTCTTTTTATACCTTCCGCATTATGCGGTACATACCCCAATTCAGGCCAAAAAAGCGCTAATCGGCAAGTATGAACAAAAACCGGTAAGTAACGGACAAAGCAATCCCAAATACGCGGCCATGATCGAGAGCCTGGATCAGGGTGTAGGACGAATCATGAAAAAGCTTGATGAGCTGAAAATTGACCAAAAGACGTTCGTTGTCCTTTTTTCCGATAATGGTGGAGTTGGTGGATATCAGGCTCTTGGCATTCCGATTAACGATATCACATCCAATGCGCCATTGCGTGGGGGCAAGGGCATGTTGTACGAGGGCGGCATCCGGGTGCCCATGATAGTCCGCTGGCCCGGTGTGGTAAAGCCGGGCAGTATATCAGATTTCCCTGTGATTAGTACGGATTTTTATCCAACATTGCTTGATATAGCGGGCGTTGACGCGCCTGGAGATTATCCGCTGGATGGTGAGAGTTTTGTGCCTATATTGAAACGGGACAGTGCGTTGAAACGGGAAGCAATATTCTGGCATTTTCCTGCATATTTGCCGGCCGGTAGAACAGGCAAGCTGCGCACCTCACCGGCCGGCGCCGTACGTAAAGCTGAATACAAACTTATCGAGTTTTTTGAGGACGGAAGATTAGAGTTGTATAATCTTGAAGACGATATTGGCGAAATCCAAAACCTGGTAAGCAAAATGCCGGAAAAAACAAGGGAATTGCATCAGTTATTGGTACACTGGCGTAAATCCTTAAATGCGGACATGCCGAAACCGAATCCGGGTTGGAAGAGTCAAAAGTTTTATGAAAAAATAAAAAAAAAATAGGAGGAAATTATAATGAAGAAAGATAATAAAACAAAAACAATTAGTAGACGTAAATTCCTTCGCTTCGCTTCAACAAGTGCAGCAGGAATTGCATTGGCTGGATTACCATTTACAAGTAGTATAGCGAGGGCCAAAACCAAAGAAGTTAAACAGAAGCCCAACATAATCTTTTTTTACATTGATGATCTCGGTTGGAAGGATGTTGGATTTAATGGAAGCAAATATTATGAAATGCCCAATATAGACAAATTGGCACGTCAAGGGATGATCTTCAAAAGTGCCTATATGGCTCCGACATGCGCCCCAAGCAGGGCATGCTTGACGTCGGGTCAATACCCACCTCGTCACGGTATATATACTGTCGACGCATTTGCAAGAACTCCTGAAAAAATGAGGGAAATAAAAGCCTTTGACAGCAAACGATTTTTAAGCACAGATGTGATAACCATGGCAGAAGCCATTAAACCGGCTGATTATGTCAGCGCTAGTATCGGCAAGTGGCATGTTGGGGATCGTGATGAAACACTGCCAACCGGACAGGGATTTAACGTGAATGTAGCCGGGTGTGAATGGGGTAAGCCCAAGAGTTATTTTAGCCCGTATCAAAACAGATTTTTGACAGATGGGCCTGACGGCGAATATCTGACAGATCGCTTAAATGATGAGGCCATTAAATTTATTAAAGCCAATAAAGATGGGCCGTTTTTTCTTTATTTTCCCCATTATGCCGTACATGTCCCATTAGAAGCTCGTAAAGAGCTTATTAATAAGTATAAAAATAAAAAACCTCATAGGGGTCAAAATAATCCGGTTTATGCAGCCATGATCGAGAGCATTGACATCGGCATTGGACGGATAATGAACAAACTTAAAGAACTTGGTCTAGTTGAAAATACCATTATTATATTCTCATCTGACAACGGGGGACAAAATATGTGCACTTCTAATCTCCCTTTGCGCGGCCAAAAAGGTAACATTTATGAAGGTGGGATTCGAGTACCAACTTTCATTGTTTGGCCCGGGGTCACGGAACCCGGTTCAACGTGTGATGTCCCTATTACCGTGGTAGACTTTTATCCTACGCTAGTGGAAATGGCGGGCATTAGGGAATTTCCGTCACAGATTCTTGACGGGGAAAGCTTGGTACCTTTATTAAGGGGTGATAAAAAATTAAAACGCGAGGCTATTTATTGGCATCTTCCCTGTTATAACGGCAACGGAAAAGCGAATGCTAAAGTTTGGCAGCCGCCGGTGGGCGCCATAAGAAAAGGCGATTGGAAATTGATAGAATTTTTTGAGGATGGACACCTGGAGCTTTACAATTTGAGACAGGATATTGGAGAGACAAATAACCTTGCTAAATCGAACCCAGAAAAGACAAAAGAGCTTTTAGCCGATTTAAGAACATGGCAAAAGAAAACGAATGCACAGATCCCCAAAGAACCGAATCCACTCTATGATCCTGATGCCAGATCAAAAATAAATCGTTAGGATCAAATAACCATGGAGATTTTGGTGAAGAGATTATACTTAAATCATTTATTAAAAACCGGGGATTGTGATGAAAAGACGAGAGTTTATAAAAGTTGTAAAAAATAAAAAAATAGGAGGAAATTGTAATGAAGAAAGATAATAAAACAATTAGTAGACGTAAATTCCTTCGCTTCGCTTCAACAAGTGCAGCAGGAATTGCATTGGCTGGATTACCATTTACAAGTAGTATAGCGAGGGCAAAAACCAAAGAAGTTAAAAAGCCTAATATAATTTATATTCTTGCCGATGATCTGGGCTATGGCGATCTAGGCTGTTACGGGCAGAAAAAAATCAAAACACCAAATCTTGATAAAATGGCAAATGAAGGTTTGCGGTTTACGCAGCACTACGCCGGCTCGACTGTCTGCGCGCCTTCCCGCTCGTGTTTAATGACAGGTCAGCATACAGGTCATACACCGATACGTGGAAATAAAGAGTATAAACCGGAAGGTCAGCATCCAATAGGCGCAGATGCGTTGACAATTGCAGAAGTTCTCAAAAAAGCGGGATATACAACCGGCGCATTTGGAAAATGGGGACTTGGATTCGTCGGCACTGAGGGTGATCCAAATAACCAGGGCTTTGATGAATTCTTTGGTTATAATTGCCAGCGTGTTGCTCATCGCTACTATCCTGAATATTTGTGGCATAATGATAAAAAGGTAAAATTACCGGGTAATGACTGGGAAAATAAAGTCACTTATGGACCTGATGCAATTCAGGAAAAAACTCTTGAGTTTATTGAAAAGAATCATAATAAACCGTTCTTTTGTTATGTGCCTCATATAATTCCGCATGCAGAGATCCTGGTTCCGGAAGATGAAATATTTAAGAGTTATGAAGGAACATTTGAAGAGGAGCCATTTATCAGTGAGCATGAAGGAGCGGAGTATGGGAAAGATCTGGAAATCAGACGTTATGCTTCGCAACCGGAACCTCATGCTGCCTTTGCGGCAATGGTAACCCGCCTGGATAAACATGTCGGTGAAATCATTCAAAAGGTAAAGGAGCTGGGTATTGAGAAAAATACTCTTATTATGTTTTCCAGTGATAATGGGCCTCACAAGGAAGGCGGAGCAGACCCGTGGTTTTTTAATAGTACCGGTGATCTGCGCGGAATAAAGCGTGATTTGTATGAAGGTGGTATTCGAGTTCCCATGATCGCAAAATGGCAGGGAAAAATCAAACCGGGATCCGAAACCGATCATATTTCTGCATTTTGGGACGTAATGCCTACAGTTGCGGAAATTGCACAAACACAGGCGGCTTCCAAAACCGATGGGATTTCATTTCTTCCGACGTTGTTAGGTCAGAACGATCAAAAACAACATGAATATCTGTACTGGGAATTCCATGAAAAGGGTGGAAAACAGGCGGTGAGGATGGGTAATTGGAAAGGGATTCGGCTGAACATGTCGGATAATCCTGCTGTCCCGATAGAGTTGTATGATCTGGAAAAGGATATTGAAGAAAAAAACAATATTGCTAATCAACATCCGGAAATTGTTCAGCAAATAAAAGTGATTATGCAAAAAGCGCATGTAAAAAACCCGGAATTTTCATTTAAATATGAACTGTAATAAAGTGGGAACCTACATCAATTTTGGCTCAGGTGAAACCATATTGAATCCGGAGAAGGAGGATATATGTGGAATTGCCGACCTCTTCTTTCAGAACCGATTGGGAATTGGCAATAGCCATCTAAAAAAATATAATGGAGAATTTCATGAATAGAAGAACTTTTATGAAAACAGTTAGCACTGGGGCGATTGTTCTGAGTTTGCAAAATACTGCATGTTCATTGTTCAAACGATCAAATGAACGTCCGAACATACTGTGGATAATTGCTGAAGATATGTCCCCGCATTTTGGCTACAATGGTGAAAATGCGGTGGATACACCCAACGTTGACAAATTAGCAGCTGAAGGAACGGTATTCAGTAATATGTATGTGACATGTACTGTCTGTTCTCCAAGCCGTTCGGCATTGATTACCGGAATGTATCAGACAACCATTGGTGCACATAATCACAGGAGCAGCAGCACGCCGGAGTCTGCGATTCATCTCCCTGAAAATATTAAAACTATTCCTGAATTTTTTAAAGATGCTGGTTATTTTACCTGTAATGCAAGTAAACTTGACTGGGAAAAGCCCGGCAAAACTGATTACAACTTTGTGTATGACTTCGATAAATTATATGATGGTACAGATTGGAAGGACAGAAAGCCAGGCCAGCCGTTTTTTGCGCAGATCCAGTTGCAGGGTGGCAAGGCTCGGAAAGCAAAATTTGATAAAATGGTTGATCCTAACAAAATAAAACTACCTCCTTATTATCCCAATGATCCGGTTATATTGGATGATTGGAGCAAGTGTTTGAATACCGTGATGAAGACAGATAAGGAAGTCGGTATTATTATTGAACGATTACAAAAGGAAAAAGCACTGGAAAACACCATTATCTTTTTTATCACTGATCACGGCATTAGTCATGCCCGGGGCAAGCAATTTTTATATGATGAAGGCGCCAAAGTGCCGTTTATTGTCTGGGGACCGAAATGGATAAAATCAGGAGCTGTCCGTGATGAGTTGACTGTTCATATTGACATGGCGGCAACCTCCCTCTATTTTGCCGGTATTGATATTCCGGACTATATGGAATCCCGACCACTTTTTGGTAAAAATGCAGAGCCTCGTGAATATGTGGTTTCTGCCCGTGACCGCTGTGATGAGACCGAAGATCGTATCCGTAGTGTTCGCAAAGGAAATTATAAATATATTCGGAATTTTCATCCGAATCGTCCCTATTTACAACCTTGCGTGTATAAGGATTATAAGGGAATTATAAAGAGATTGCGGGAACTATATTCTCAAGGTGAACTTAATGAATATCAATCGTTAATAATGGCAGAAAATCGTCCCAAAGAAGAACTGTATGATCTCAGTAAAGATCCTTTTGAACTAACTAATCTTGCAGGAAATCCGGTACATAAGAAGAAACTTGTGGAATTGCGCTCTATTTTAGAAAAATGGATAAATAAAACTGATGATAAAGGACAATATCTGGAGCCCTGGGTTGATTATCTTGCTAATATGAAAGTTGCTAATAAGAATTTGTTGAAAAGTGGCAATCCTCCCCGGAAAGCAAAAGACAGAATAGCCAATATGGAACTTATGAAGAAGTGGCGTGAGGCGGGTAAATAATTCTAACTTTTTTCCATTTTATAATAGGAGATTAAAATGTCAAATAAGACATCCAGGCGGGAATTTTTAAAAAAAGTATCTTTAGGTATTTCAGTATTATCATTATCTGCTGTCTTCCCAAAATGCAGTTCTCAACAACAGAAACGTCCAAACATCTTGTTTTGTTTATCCGACGACCAGTCTTTTGAGCATGTTAGTGCACATGGTTGCAAATTTGTTAATACTCCTGTTTTTGATCGAATTGCGAAAGAAGGTGTCCTTTTTAAAAGTGCATTTGTTTCTGTGCCATCATGTAATCCGTCACGGTCTTCTATACTTACAGGTAAGCATTTTTATTTATTAAAAGAAGCGTCGATGAACCATACACCATGGCCGACCGATTTGGAAGTGTATACTGATATGTTATCAGATGTAGGATATCATGTAGGATATACCGGTAAAGGATGTGCTCCAACTGATTGGCATGCAGGTGGACGTATTACTAATCCGGCAGGTGTTGAATATAATAAATATCAGGATGAACAAGATTCTAAGGGGATCGTACCAATCGATTATTCCAGGAATTTTGAAGATTTTCTTGAACAACGACCGAAAGGTACTCCTTTCTGTTTCTGGTATGGATGTAAGGATCCTCATCGTGTTTTTCAAGCAGGTATTGGTTTACGTGAAGGTAAAAAACCGGATGATGCTGAAGTTCCTCCATACTATCCGGACACGCCTGAAATTCGCAGTGATCTTCTGGATTATGCAGTTCATATCGAATCCTTTGATATGCATCTTGGACGAATGCTGAAAATGCTGGAAGCAAAAGGTGAACTTGACAACACAATTATTGTAGTAACCAGTGATAACGGGATGGCTTTCCCTCGTGCCAAGGCAACATGTTATGATTCCGGTACACATATGCCTCTGGCTATAAGATGGGGCAACCAGGTGAAAGCCGGCCGTGTTGTTGAAGATTTTGTTAGTTTTACTGATTTTGCTCCTACTTTTTTGGAAGCAGCAGGAATAGAAGTTCCTTTATATATGACGGGCAAGAGTCTAATATCTGTGTTAAAATCAGACCAATCCGGTCACATTGATCCAGCTAGAAATCATGTCGTTTTTGGAATTGAACGCCATTTACCCGGAGGGAGAAAAGACGGGAATGGTTATCCAATTCGTGCCATTCGAAACGACAAATATCTATATATTAAAAATTATGCCCCTGATCGTTGGCCTGTTGGTAGCCCTGTGGGAAGGGTATGGCCTGATGGTGACATAACCGGTGGCTTTGGTGATGTTGACGGTTCACCCACAAAATCTTCTGTTTGGAAAAACAGGGAGAAATATCCTGAATTATATGAAATGGCCTTTGGAAAAAGACCAGCAAAAGAATTGTATGATGTACAGAAAGATCCCTGTCAAATGGATAATTTAGCAGATGATTCACAATTCATTTCGATTAAAAAGATGTTAGCTGAACAATTAGATAAGGAACTGAAAAAATCAGGTGATCCAAGGTCAAATGGCAAAGACTATCTACTTGATAATTACGCTCGTAAATATACTTATGATGTGAAGTGATCTAACCTGAATTATTAATAGCCATGAAGTTCCAAAGGCACAAAGTGAAAATTAATAATAAAATATGCAATAAAAGACAATATGTGAATTCACGTATTGAAAAAGATCCCGCCGAATCTGAAAACCTTGCCAATAATCACGCATACCAAAACGTGCTGCATAGAATACGCCTGAAGCTAAAAATAATGAGAGTAAAAACAAAAGATCCATGGCTAAT
>JAUVVS010000114.1 GCA_030604545.1 Deltaproteobacteria bacterium
AAATATCAACTTATTTAATAGAAGGAAAGGATATTTAAAAGATGAATTACGAAAAATCTCATAAACTTTTTGAAAGAGCCTTAAGTGTTATACCGGGCGGGGTCAATAGTCCCGTACGTGCGTGTAAATCTGTTGGTATGGAGCCGGTCTTTATAGATCATGCTGACGGGTGCATGATCTTTGATTCGGATGGCAACAGCTATATTGACTATATCGGTTCATGGGGACCTATGATACTTGGGCACAGGCATCCATCAATAATAGAAGCCATTGAATCTGTTTTAAAACGGGGCACCAGTTTTGGTGCACCCACAGATCTTGAAATTGAGCTTGCTGAAATGATCATAAATGCAGTTCCTTCCATAGAGATGGTCCGTATGGTAAACTCCGGGACAGAAGCAACCATGAGTGCAATACGGCTTGCACGTGGAATTACCGGTAGGGATACCATCGTCAAATTTGATGGGTGCTACCATGGTCATGCCGACACCCTTCTTGTAGAAGCAGGGTCGGGTGTTGCAACACTGGGTATTCCGGGGAGTCCGGGTGTGCCGGAATCCTTTGTATCACATACATTATCTCTTCCTTATAATGACATCGACGCCTTCAAAAAGGTAATGAGCGAGCAGAGCGAAAAGATTGCATGTGTTATTGTTGAACCTGTTGCAGGGAACATGGGGCTGGTGCCGCCTGTAGACGGTTTTTTGGAAGCTTTGAGAGAATTGACGGAAAAAAGCGGCAGCATACTGATATTTGATGAGGTGATAACCGGTTTCAGGGTGGCATTTGGAGGAGCACAGTCTTTATATGGAATCTCTCCGGATATTACATGCCTCGGTAAAATTATTGGAGGAGGGTTGCCGGTTGGCGCTTACGGCGGAAAAAACGAAATTATGTCACATATGGCACCGCAAGGCCCGGTATATCAGGCAGGAACCCTTTCCGGTAATCCAGTTGCCATGGCTGCAGGGATTGCAGCACTTTTGCAACTGAAAGAACCTGGTTTTTATGATTCTTTAGAAGAAAAGGCAAGCCGGCTTGCCGCCGGTCTTGAAAAAGCTGTAAAAAAAGCAGGGAAGAAAGCTGCAATTAATCAGGTGGGATCGATATTGGGCTTCTTTTTTACGGATAAAGAGGTCAAAAATTATGAGGATGCAAAAACCTGTGATCTTGAAATGTTTTCAGCATACTACAAGGGTATGCGTCAAAAGGGAATTTATATTGCTCCTTCGCAGTTTGAGGCGCTTTTTGTTTCAGCGGCCCACGAAACAGAGCAAATTGATGCTACGATAAAGGCGGCAGAAGAAATCTTAGGCGAGTTATAAAACAATTTGAATTAATCCGTTGCAGCTAAAACTTCAAACCCTTTCTCTTCGAGTGCATTTTTTATAATATCCGTGTTGCACTCAGAAAGGCGAAAGTAATATATCCTTTGGCTTGCCTGTTGCGCTGTCATGCCCACATTTATTATATCTCCGCCATTGTCGTTTATGATTTGCGATGCCTCTTTAAAGTAGCTCGGTTCGTCTTTCATCACAACGTCAATTCGTGAACTGGCGGTAAGAATACCCATCATTTCTATGAATGCCCTAAGGATATCGGTTACGGTTATAACGCTGACCAACTTACCTTTTTTTACAACCGGCATGCCACCTATTTTATGCTTATAAATTAGTTGAGCTGCAGTTTCTATATCATCATCAGGGTCTACCGTAATAGGATTCTTAATCATCAAATCAATAAGTGATACATCTCCGACCATAGAGGGAATAAGTCCCTGCTTTAAGTCAGCTAACGTAACGAAACCTTTCAGGAGATTCATTTTTGAAACTACCGGTAGATGGCGGATTGAATTAATTTTCATGAGCTCAATGGCTTCACTGATTGATGCCTTTTCCGTTATGGTGATAGGATCCGGAGTCATGAGGACGTTGATTTTCATTGTTCGTTCCTTTATGATTAAAAGTTATTTGTTATTCATTATTTGTTGGCCCGGAAGAAAATAAAACCAATAACAATTAACTAATAACGGATAACACCTAATCGAGTTATTACTCAATTAGCTGATTATCAGATAATATCTATTTCTGCAAGATTATATTTAGAGGTGGGGGAAGGATCTGTTTTTGGGTACTATTTTTCTATTGAAGTGGGCTGATAGTTGCAAAGCGGCTCTTCAGCCAAGTGGTCGCCGGTTGCCTCATAGGCCCTGGCTCTGCAGCCGCCGCAAACCTTTCTGAACTCACATTTTCCACACTTTCCTTTCAAATTGTCGTAATTGCGTAACGATAAAAAGGTTTTTGAATTGTTCCAAATATCTGTGAAAGATGTTTTTGTAATATCGCCGCAATCTAAGTGGAGAAATCCGCATGGTTGAACAATACCTCTGTGTGAAACAAAACAAAAACCTGTACCCCCCAGACATCCTCGTGTAACGGCATCCAGTCCATGTGTTTTAAAAGTTACCGGCTTTCCTTCTTCTTTTGCTCTTTGTCTCAGAATGCGATAGTACTGGGGAGCACAAGTTGCTTTCAATTGTAAAGATGTTTTTTCCCTTTGGTCATAAAACCAATTCAAGATAGTTTCATACTCATCTGCATTGATTTCTTGGTCTATAATATATTTACCACGCCCGGTTGGAACCAGAAGAAAAATGTGGTGAGCAACTGCACCAATTTTAATGCCGAGTTCCTGGATTTTTGAAATCTGATCAAGATTTACTTTTGTAATAGTGGTATTTATTTGGAATTCTATTCCTGCTTCTTTTGCCAGTTCAATGCCTCGTAGCGATTCTGAAAAAGCATCCACAACCCCCCTGAAGCTGTCGTGGCTTTCATCTGTGGCGCCATCCAGGCTGACACTTATCCTTTTAATACCTGAATCCGCCATTTGTTTGGCAAAAGCTTTTGTAATCAGCGTTCCATTAGTAGCCATAACCATTCTCAAACCTTTATCGGTGCCGTAGCTTGCGACATTGAAGATATCGGGTCGAAGCAGGGGTTCCCCGCCCGTAAGGATGACTATGGGATTTCCAACTTCTGCTATTTGATCAAGAAGGCGTAAGGCGCCGGGGGTGTCAATTTCTCTATCATATGGACCTTTTGTTGAGGACGCACGACAGTGCATACATGCAAGATTGCAGTTGCGTGTAATTTCCCACGCAACAAGGCGAAGTGTGGAATTCTTTCTTTTGTCGATGGGGTGTGCTGTATTCGATTTTATTGTATTATTTCCAGTCACTTAACTTGATAACTCGTATCTTCTCAATAAGATATGGTAAACGTTGCGGTGTCCGGTGATCAGTGACCGATTACCGTCCACTGATAACCGATAACCTGACCACTCAAACATTTCGATACCCCGTGAACGAATAAATGTGACCATTACTTATTGAGAAGTTACGACAACTCCTTTGCAGCTTCAATTGCAAAATAGGTTAATATCATGTCTGCGCCGGATCGTTTGATTGCGGTAAGGCTCTCCATCATTACCCTTTTACCATCAAGCCATCCCATTTTGTCGGCAGCCTTTACCATGGCAAATTCACCACTTACATTATATGCAGCAATTGGAAGATCTATCTCTTCGCGAACGCGACAGATAATATCAAGATAGGGTAGGGCGGGTTTAATCATGATGATATCCGCCCCTTCTTCTATATCCATAGTTACTTCACGGATCGCCTCCAATGCATTTGAAGGGTCCATCTGATATGTTCTGCGGTCACCAAATTTAGGGGAAGAGTCGGCTGCCTGGCGAAATGGCCCGTAAAAAGCTGAACAATATTTGACTGCATATGACATAATCGGAATATTAGAAAAACCGTTTTCATCCAAGGCATTACGAATTTCAGCAACACGACCGTCCATCATATCGGAAGGAGCTACCATGTCAGCGTTTGCTTTAGCATGAGACAAGGCAGTTTTAGCCAGAAGATCAAGGGTTGCATCATTGTCTATGATTTGACCTTCAACGATACCACAGTGGCCGTGATCCGTGTACTGACATAAACAGACGTCGGTAATGAGAATAAGCTCAGGTATTTTGTCTTTTAGTGCTTTTGTTGCTTTTTGAACGATACCGTCCTTTGCATAAGCACTGGTTGCAAGCGGATCTTTTTTGTCGGGGATTCCAAAGAGCATAACGGCCGGTATTCCGAGTTCATAAGCCTTTTTTGCCGTTTTTACAAGATTGTCTATTGATAGCTGATAATGACCGGGCATGGACGGGATCGGGTTTTTTACTCCCTTGCCGCCATTAACAAAAAGGGGAAGAATCAAATCATCGACAGAAAGTTTTGTTTCACGGATCATACGGCGAAATGCATCATTTTGCCGCAAACGTCTTGGCCTGTAGTCTGGGAACAGCATTCTTTTTTCCTTTTCAAATATTGATAAATTCTAATAATATTAAACTATCAAGCATTTACAAGGTTATATTTAATGGAATAGTTCAACAACCTCCAAACTAGCACTTTGCTTGAAGAACAATTTCTTCAAGCATCACTTCACTTATCGAGACCTTTGAAAAATGCTCAATTTTGTTCAAGTTCAAGGCAGGCGAAAATTTTAACCGTGTAAAACTCGCGCATAAGTGAGTGTAAAGAAAGAACAGTGCATGTCTTTTAAATAAAATAGCTAAGCTATTAAAGCTAATCAGCCTTTGAAACACACCGATGCATATCCCTGTTCTTTCTTAACACTCACTAATACCCTCAAACAATTACACGGGTGAAAATTTAATCACCTTTCAAGCTTATTTGTATAAACTGGTTTCAAAGGGCTAAAGTGTTACCTTATAACGAATAACGAATAACCACATAGGCCCTAAGAGATTTCTTCATCTGTAAGATAGCATGCCGGGTCAGTCGCCCATACATCATCAGTCACAGCCTCTGCCCGTACTCTGAAATTACCTGCGCAAATGTCCAACCAGCGGCAGGTTGAACATCTCCCTTTAACATATTTCTTTTTCTCTTTTAGCTTTTTCATAAGTGGATCTGAAGTATCGGTCCAGATTTCGGAGAAGGGTCGTTTAAGTATATTTCCAAAACTATAATGCCGCCAGAATTGATCAGCGTGAACTTCACCATCCCAACTTATACACCCAATACCTCTGCCGGAATTGTTCCCTTCATTCATTTTGAGCAGTTCAAGGGCTTCCTCCGCACGCTTGGGATTTTCTTTAAGGAGTCTTAAATATATATATGGCCCGTCAGCATGATTATCGACTGTTAATACTTCTTTTGGTTTTCCATCTTCATGAAGCTTCTTTGTAAGATCTATTATAAGATCTACAGCGGCTCTTGTTTCTTCATGGGATAAATCTTCTTCAACGAGTTTGGATCCGCGTCCGGCATAAACAAGATGGTAGAAACATACCCTTGGGATTTCCATTTCATCAAGGAGAGTGAATATTTTAGAGATTTCAGATTCATTGAATTTATTAATAGTGAAACGAAGGCCCACTTTTATACCGGCTTCCTTACAGTTGTTAATTCCATCTAAAGCCGATTGAAAGGCGCCTTTTACGCCCCTGAAACGGTCGTTAATTTTTTCCATTCCATCGAGGCTAATACCGACATAAGAAAGACCGATGTCCTTAAGTAGATGGGCTGTTTTTTGTGAAATCAAGGTACCGTTTGTAGATATTACTGCTCTAATGCCTTTTTCTACAGTATAGGCGGCAAGCTCGGGCAGATCTTTTCGAATTAAAGGTTCTCCTCCGGAAAATAAAAGTACAGGCACATTGAATCGTGCAAGATCATCGATCAGGTTTTTGCCGTCTTTTGTGGAGAGTTCATTATCAAAGGGGATGTTTTTAGCATGCGCATAGCAGTGTATACACTTTAAATTGCATTGCTTCGTGATATTCCAGACGACTACCGGCTGTTTATCGCGTGAAAATTGAAGCAGATGGGAAGGTAAACGTGATGAAGCACGTCCATAACGAAGCGCATCAGAAGGCTCGACCGTTCCACAATAAAGCTTTGAAATTCCAATCATTTATTAGGACCTTATAAATAGATTTTGTGCTTTTTGTGGCAAAAAACTATTTTAAAATTGTTTTTTATTTTTCATTCCAAAAGACAAAATCGAGTTAAGACAAGCTAAATTCATCTTTAATGAGATTGTTTAAAAACTTTTCGGGGCCTAATAGTGCTTTCCTTGTAATAAAGAAACGGTTTCTACCGGTTTTTTCCCGGATCAGTTTTAAACCAAGTTCAAAATCAAGTGTTAATTGTTTATAAAAATCTTCAAGTTTCGTAGTAGAATTTATGAACTGTCCCATTATAAAATCAATGGCATCTTCTTCCATAACAATATTAATATCATGATTTTTAAAAAAGTATAATTCTATTTTTTTTATTTCGTCGGAATAGAATTTGATCTTTTTAATTACATTTTCAATATCCATGATGTATTTGCAATAAAAAGCTGCAATAATATCAATGCGTGTGGGTGTCAGTGTTAGATTATATTTTTCTGACAAATTTTTCTTATTTGATCTCACAAATTTCTTAACAAATTCTTTTTCTTGATTTAATAGTTTTTCAAAGTCTTCGTTTAATTGCTTATCAGAGGCTAATTCTATAAGTGTTTCAAGTAATTTTTCCGGATTCTCAAAGATGGCAGGAGTTACCGAGAATTTTGTAATATTTGTTGATGGTAATTTCTTTTCAAATAGAAGCAGAGCCTTTTCAATTGCGCTGACCAGACCCCTTGCGCCTG